>JALWRR010000059.1 GCA_026993975.1 Promethearchaeati archaeon
ATACCAGATACTTAGTTCCAATAATTGGCCCAATAAAATTCTATCACCTAAACATCTATTACCAAACTATAGAGAATATAGATGAGTTATCAAAAAGACTGCGTCTAAGGAATCTAGATCCCTCAATTGAGTTACCTAGATTAATTAGGAAGGGAATTAAGCGGAATTATTTAGATAGAGGTGTTTTCTCGTTCTATACTCAGGAACTAAACTTGATATATTCCTTGAATAAAAGTAGTTTAAATGAATTTAATGTTGATTCATATAGCTTTCTTTTAAGTGAACCAAGAATCCTTCCTCGGGAGAAACAAAAAAAGGTTTTACTTGATTTCCTTACTGAATATGTATTATGGAGAATGGATAGGGATCCCAGGATAATTATTCGGGTTAATGATGATTTTTATTTTAATGAAATAGAAATTGGAAGAAGCAAGGAAGGACTAATTTTCACCCTTTTGAATGGATTTAGTTTTAAGGTGATACAACACTCATCGGGCCTATATATTTATTTGATTAAGGGATTCTTACCGAGAATAAAACCGACTCTTGACAAAATACTCTCACTCGACTTTTTCAGAGGAACGTACGAATATATTAGAGGGGAATATTACTGGGATGGCTTGCTGAAAAATATGAGTTGCATAACTATTGACGAGTACTATAAGCTTGGTAAACCATCTTACGCGGGTAGAATAGAGAAAGTCGTTTATCCTGAATCACCAATATACGAGGATTTATTATCCTCAATAAGTAAGTATTATGAGAAAGAAAGAGACGTTGTTTTAGAGTTTATTAAACCAAGGATAGTTGAGAAGCCTCCTATAGTCTTGACATTAAGGAGTAAAAAGGGTCCATTAATCTCTTATCTATCGAACATACTCTATTTATCTCCAACAATAGAAGAGTTAAGGAGCATACTTGATGTACTTGGGTTTAAGCAAATTCATAAGTGGTATATTGATCAAATGATGCTAGAAGCTAATGAGTATTTAGAAGCCCTAGATTCTTGGGTTCAAGTAATAAGGGAGACATTAGAGGATCTCCCGTTAGAAACGAGGATAAACCTAGTTCGAATCAGTTAGAGGTGAATTATAAATGCAGATATTTAAGTTGGAGAGAATTAAGGAACCAGAAATCGTTTTCTGTGGCAATAATTCAGCTACTTCAATTATAGATGGCTTAGGGAAGTTTGGTCCATGGGATTTAGGGCATAGATTATTTAATACGATTAGATTAATTATTATTTATCCAGAGAAGAATGAAAAGGTTGTTTATGATTTAATAGATTATTTAATTCGAGAGAGCGATCTCTTAAAGATAAATCTCGAGATTATAGGCAGGATAAGTTATGTTCCTGGAACACTCTCTTCTTACAACAATGTTATTAACAAAATTAGAGATCTTGTTAAAGGAGAGAAAATAAAGAACAATATAGCTGTCATACAATTAATTTTCGAAAGAGAGAATCAAGAAGAGTCATTTTATAACTTGCTGAAAAGCAAGATATATTTAGATAAAGAAACCGAAGAACTCTCTGTTCAAGCCTTAATGATACCTAAATGGGTTGATTCCCGAGACAAAATAAATTACAGTAGGAACTTATTGTTATCTATATACACGAAAATGGGTGGTGTACCCTGGATACTGAAAAATCCAGCGTCTAGGCTCACTGATAAAACCTATTTTATTGGTTATTCATCAGTTGAAAAACCAGATGCATTCTACACGATGCTAGCAGTATTTGATGCTCATGGAAAACATATCGTGTATAGAATTTTGAAGTCATCCAATACTGATCATGAATCTATTAGGGAGATATGGCATAAAACTTTCTCAGAGATGAATAGGTGGGTGCAGAATAGTAATTTACTTATACTTCATCGGTATGGGAAAATGACAGAGTTGGAGAGAGATGCTCTAAAGGAGTTTATTAATAATTATATTATAAATAGAGGATATCTATATGTGGTTGAATTCCCATTCGATTGGTCAATTCCAATAATTCTCAAAAAGAACTCTCATGCGATGAATGCTGAGCCAGGGATATGGTTTTATGGTGGTGTAATTGATGGTTTACCAAGTTTCTTTCTTAAGCTCTTCACGTTTAATAGGAAGAGAGATTTCGTGAACGATGCAGTAAAATATAGAATTATTATTCTTACACCCAAGCTTTTAGAGAAGTTCAATTGGGATGTTTTATCAAGAGATACAGCGAACCATATATTTGCTTTAAGTCGATTAAACTGGGGTAATATTAAGGGTTATTTCGACGTCCCAATCACAATCCACTTTATGAGGAAAATGAAAAGCTTTATTGAAAGGAACATAATAATCCAATCAACGACCAGAGGAATCTTCATTTAAATAACCATTTCCTTTATTTTTTACTAAGTGACAGGTAATTCTAATGACAGAGGGACCTACAGCAAGATATAAAGCCTGGCTAGTTTATAGCAAGTTAGGAGGAAAAATTGTCAAGAGGATAAGCGCCAAGAGCCGTAGAGTTAATATTGATTTGCAGGAGTTGCTAGGTAAGAAATTCACGGGATTTGATACTTATGGGAAAAACATTCTCTTTATTTTTGAGAGATATGGTATCAGGCTTCATTTAATGATGTATGGTACAATCCATATATACGGGGAGGGAGAGGAATTAAGAAAAGACCCTAAACTCATTAAATTAGACATAACGCTAGATACTCATAGACTAGTGGTTTATAATGCTCCTATAGTTGAAATTGATTACGCATATACATTAACTAGAAGATTAAAGAAGATGGTTGGGGAAGACCCATTGCGTGATGACTGGGATCCTGAGAGAGCCATGAAACTAATTCTTAGAAATCAAGATAAGAAGATTGGTGAAGTTCTTTTAGATCAACGGGTCATTGCTGGAGTTGGTAATATACTTAGAAACGAAATCTTGTTCCGAGCCCGTATTCATCCAGATAGATTAGTTAGGGAGCTAAATAAGGAGGATGTTAAGAGAATTGTTGATATAAGTGAGAAACTATTGAGGGAATGGTTCGAGTTAAAGAAGAGAGGAGAGAAAATAAGTCAAACTATCCTTATTTATGGAAAATCTGGGAAACCCTGCCCAGTTTGCGGAACACCAATTAGGTTCTATAGACAGAAACCGCACAATAGGAGAACTTATTTCTGTCCTAAGTGCCAGAAATAGATTTGCTTAACTAATATTAAAAACTTTTTACTTCATTTAAATTAGATTTATTAAAAATTCACTGCCTCTATGTGATTCGAAATGAGTACTATTCTCAATTTAGCTAAAAGAAGAAGAACAATTAGGAGTTTCAGACACGATGAAATAGATATCAGTGATGTTTATTACGCGTTAAGAGTTGCTAGAGAAGCTCCTTCTGGGGCCAATAAACAGCCTTGGAGATTCATAATAGTTAGGGATCAATCCTTGAAAAAGCGTATTAGAGAGTATTGTGAAGAGGTGGAGAAGGAGTTTCATAGCAGGGCTCCAGAATGGTTAAGGGATTGGTTTAGAGAAATGGGAATAACCTGGCGTAAACCTTTCTTAGAGAATGCTCCTATACTACTGCTTGTTTTCTCTGATGGTACCGCTCCATATAACGTGCAGAGCACTTGGTTAGCTATAGGATACATCTTGTTGGCTCTAGAGGAACGTGGTTTAGCAACTGTTACTTATACTCCCAGCAAGGTTCGTTGGTTCAATGAATTGTTTAAGATAGATAAGAGGTACGTGCTGCAAACTATCCTTCCTATTGGAAGGGCGGCATGTGATATTTGTAGTAAGCAACCGAGACTCCCTCTAGATAACTTAATACTTGGAGTTTACTGAACATGTTTTCTCCTATATTTCTCAATTATGTTTCCAATCCTCTCAATAACATGTTTCTCCTCTTCTGGATCCAGCCTCCAATTTAATTGCTCTCTATATGTGCGGTGAGGCTTGAATCTCGTTCTAATTTTCGATAAATCATAATTAATATCCTGGGAGACATCTAGTCTACCATAACCTAGTTTACTTAGGTAGTAAAGGTATCCTATTGAGCTAGGGTCAAATCCCATTAGATAAGATACCAAGCTATCAACTTCAAGCGGATTATCTCCAGCGAAAACGTATCCCCACTTCTTCATGCTTCCTGATACAGGACCATTACCCTCCATTCCTATTTCTCCATCCACTATACTGAAGGTGGGATACATTATTCCTCCTAGAATCGCTATATTCGCATTAATTGCTTTATATCCCTTATGGATCTTGGGTCTGTTGCTTCGCCCAACTATTCCACCGACAGCAATATTCTTTATGCTGAGTGTTGTTATGACTGTGTCATGGGTCTTAGCTCTGCATGCAGATATTACGAAGTCTGACTCAACCAGTGTTCTGGATATTGGTATATAGAATTCGTTGAATTTAGAATCGAATATTGGTATGTCTATTGAATCGTCCTCATGTATATCTAGGAACTCTAGGTCATACTCTTTTTTCATTTCTATTAAGCCAAGCTTTCTAAGTCCTTCACTCATTGTACCTATAGCTGGTCCTTCAGCAATAATTATTTTTCCTGAGAATGATAACTCATTCCTCAGATAATTTATTAGGTCTCTGATACAATTTTTCGGTGTCATTGATAATTCATTATGTGCAGAAACCATGTTTATCTTAATTACTACTTTTTTTGATTTCACTTTTAGAAAGCTCCTAATAGCGCTTAAACAATTATTCTCAATGAGCACACTCATCCGTGATCCCACTCTCTATTAAACTCGTCTTAATAACTATAGCTATAGAGATTCTAGATAGAAAATTTTTATGAACATTTTCATTAATTTTATGTGCTTGATTACACGCAGTATTAACTATTAGGTTAATTAATATGAGGCTTAATTCAGACAAGGTATTCGAGACCATAACTCTTATATTTGGTGTCTGGATCCTATTTTTGGTTCTATTAATATTCTATGAACTCTTAATTAACTCAATAGCTGTTTTCTGGAGAATCGGTGTCAAATTCTTCACTACAATGTACTGGGAACCTATTAAGGGTATTTATGGTGCTCTACCATTTATATATGGAACATTATTCACAGCGTCATTAGCCTTGCTTGTAGCTTATCCCATTAGTATTGGTCTGGCAGTATTTCTTACAGAATTAGCACCGAGGCAAATAAGCCAGGTATTATCATCTCTAATAGAATTAATCGCTGCGATACCTAGCGTTATTATTGGGCTTTGGGGGATATTTATACTAGCTCCATTCATAAGAATCTATCTTCAACCAGCTCTAAAATCGCTGTCATTCATACCTTTGTTTCAAGGTGAAACACAGGGATTATGCTACCTCAATGCGATCTTAGTGTTAATATTCATGATAACTCCAATAATGACATCTATATTCACGGAAGCTTTCAAGAATGTTCCAACCGATCTTAAAGAGGCATTATACGCGCTTGGTGGAACCCGGTACGAAGTAATCAAGCACGTATCCATACCTCATACAAGAACTGCTCTGCTTGCTGGAACAGTTCTAGCTTACGGAAGAGCTCTCGGAGAGACCCTAGCTGTAACCATGGTTATTGGTAATAAACCTAACATCACTATATCTCTCTTGAATCCAGGATACACACTAGCAGCTGTGATAGCAAATGAGTTCTTAGAAGCTACTGACTCCCTCTACATCTCAGCTTTGATCGCCTTGGGACTAATACTATTTGTTATCTCTCTTATAGTGAATTTAATCGGCGTATTATTGCTTAGGAGGTTATCTAAGTGAATATTTCTACAAGAAAACTAAAGAACAATATGTTTACCGCGTTTGCAATAGCATCTTTTATCGCAATTATAATACCATTACTACACTTAATAATAACAGTAATAATTAACGGCGCAGAAGCAATAAGCATTGATTTCTTCACGAAACTACCGCCACCACCGGGATATCCAGATGGGGGAGTTCTAAATGCGATAGAGGGAAGCATTATTCTTGTTGGATCTGCGATGTTAATTAGTTTCCCTATTGGTTTTTTCGGAGGAATATATCTAGCTGAGTATGGTAGAGGGGAACTATCAGAGATTATTAGGATACTAGTTAATGCTTTATCTGGAATACCATCAATCGTAGCTGGCGTATTCGCGTATACATTGATTGTTATTAAGTATGGTTTCTCAGCAATAGCTGGTGCTCTAGCTCTAAGTCTATTATCAATACCTTACATAGTTAGAACTACCGAAGAAGCATTAAAATCAGTGCCGAGGGAGATTAAGGAGGGAGGATTAGCACTTGGATTACCTAGATGGAAAGTAACTATGTACATTAGTGTGGGAGCAGCTAAACCTAGAATAATTGCTGGAGCGTTACTAGCTATGGCCAGGATAACTGGTGAAGCCGCCCCGCTACTGTTCACAGCTTTTGGAAGCAGATACTTAACAACCTCTCTATTGGAACCAGCTGATGCTTTACCACTTCTAATATATAGATTCGCATTCTCACCTTACTCTGAGTGGCATAGATTAGCTTGGGGTGCAGCTCTAATATTAATTCTCGTTGTTTTATCAATAAACATAAGTGTCAAATTATATATGAGCGGTGGATTCAGGATAAGGATTAATAGAAAGATCCTTAGTGCAATACTATTAATTATTCTAGCTTCTAGTACTGCATGGGCTATGTATCCTAGACCACAAGTAATCAAACTTAATGGTGCTGGAGCCACCTTCCCTTACCCCTTAATATCTCTATGGGCTAAGGAGTTCCATGAAGAGTACCCTAACATAACTGTGGAGTATCAAGCTATTGGTAGTGGTGGTGGGATCAGAGCTATATTAGATCAAACAGTTGATTTCGCTGGTAGTGATGCTCCATTAAACCCAGATGAGTACGCTAATGCTACTCGTTTAGGAACTATAATGCATATACCAGAAACGCTTGGTGGCATAGTAATGGTTTATAATATCCCTGGTTTAAACGGTAGGTTAAGGTTAACTGGGGAGATCATAGCTAGCATTTATCTGGGGGATATTTCTAGATGGAATGATCCTAGAATCCAGAGTATTAATCCAGGATTAAATCTGCCCGATAAAAGTATTATTGTTGTTAAGAGATCTGATGGAAGCGGTACTACATATATTTTCACAGACTACCTATCTAATGTTAGTAAGGCATGGCGTGATTACATAGGTAAAACAAAGATATTCGCATTCCCAGATAAAGTCGGGAACAGAGGATTAAGCGCACCAGGAAACCCAGGAGTAGCGCAAATGATTCTTCAGAACCCTTACTCAATTGGTTACCTCGAGTTAGCTTATGCTTATCAACAAAACATGACTACAGCATTAATAAGGAATAGAGACGGGTACTTCGTGGAAGGAAACTTAACAACAATTAGTGCAGCTGCAGCTGGGGCCGCTAAATCATTACCTTTACCTTGGGAATCTTGGTCTAATGTAACTATTGTTAATGCTCCAGGAAAATTAGCTTACCCTATCAGTAGCTTTACTTACATACTAGTTTATAAAGAGCAGAGTGATTACAATAAGTACTTAGCTTTAAAGAAATGGTTAACATGGATCCTAACTAAGGGTCAGGATTACGCTCCAAACTTACTGTATCCTAAATTGCCTCCCGAAGTAGTTGAACTCGGCTTATTAGCAATTAACTCATTAACCTACATTGGCAAATCCCTAGGAACAGAAAGCATCCCTAATAATTCATTTCATGGAGCAAGCGCGATACTCTATACCATTGTAAGAAGCCTAACACCATTTAAGATCCAATCAGAGTAAGCATGCTTAATCAATTTTGCAGTTAGTTATTTTTCAACCAATTATTGTTTTTTAATTAATCTCTTAAAGCTAGAATTACTTATACGTCATTCTTATATTTATTTAATGATCTTTATACAGCGATTATTAACATACTCGCTTATAGTGATTATTTATGAATGAACAGGGTTATGAGGACATTATCTGGTTCTTAGCTCTAATTTTTTATTTAAAGCTCCTTGCTTTATATTTAGGGGGCTTTTGTAATACTAATATATTTATAGTTAATATATTTCTTATCTCTCATCCCTGTGTTCCTCTAGTCTCCTTAATTTCAGTTCTCGCAATTAATCACTATTTTCTCCATAGAAAACTTAGTGAGTATGGAATATCAAGATCAGTAACTAATTTCGCGTATATTCTGCCAGCTATAGCTTATCCGTTCGCTGTAATTGGATTAACTGCACTGATAGCTTACCTGGTTGGTGTTAAGGTAGATTGGTCTCTATCGACATTCTATCAATTTAGATAGTTTTTGTCTAATGTGCATCAGTTACCCAGAGAAGAATTAGTTAATCTAGCTATTATTCAGTTAACATTAGGACTCTTTTTTAACATTGTTTTTGCTTTCTGCGAAGAAACTGGTTGGAGAGGATACTTACTTACTAGGCTTAACGAAAAATTTGGATTAATTAAAAGCGTCCTGATCTCAAGCTTCCTTTGGGGATTATGGGTACTAGCATTTAATTTTAATTTAACATCACTTGACTATATCCATTTTATCATCGAGCTTGTATTTATTGGCATATTTCTTTCCTGGTTGAGATTAAGAACTAAAAGCATAATTATATCATCAGTTGCTCTTGGAGCCGTAGTGACATACCTAAGTTTAAGAAACTTCCTATTTCCAACTAGACCTATCAGCGGATTCATTGAGGGAACATTAGCGTCGGAAGCAATTATAGCTATAGTTATCCTAGCTCTCCTAATAAAAAATAGAACCATAAAGAGTTAGGAGATATTTTTCTTAAGCATTCACACTCTTCTTTTTATAGAATAAGTAGTACCAGATTATTGCAGCAATTATACATTCAGATACTATCGATAATGCTCCAGCTGGATAACCAGTAAGCCTATCAGTTATAAATAAGTAAGTACCAAAACCAATATACGCGTTTATTGCTCCATGCGCCAGTGCTGGCATCAATACATTGCCTGTCTTTATTCTTAACCAGGAGAGAAATACTCCTATAGCTATCGTGAATACTAGGAATATGATTGCTCCAATGTATCTTGTTTCATAAGTGTAATCATACCCAATAGCTAGGATTAATGGCCAGTGCCAGAGCCCCCAAATGAAACCAGATAGGATTATTGCTTGTTCTAACCCGAACTCTTCCTCGAATCTCGTTAATAAATACCCTCTCCAACCAGATTCCTCGCCAAAAGCGAAAATTGCGTTAAAGAATGGCGCTATCACTATTTGAACCATGAATATCATAAGTAGTGCTTCGTATGGGATTCCTGCTAGTTGTGATTGTTTTGCTAATTCACTGAATAACTGGCTTAATGTCCAATCCACTTTAACCCCTATCGCGTAAGCTATGGGTATTGATAAACCGATTATTATGAATGGATAAATTATTGCTGGCGCTATGTATTTGAGATCAATTTTATTTATAGCTATTCCAAACTCACTCAATTTTCTCTTTAACATGAATTTATTAACAATCAGGACACTTATCAGGGGAATAAACATGAGTACTGGTAGGATAGATAAGAGTATGATGTAACTGATGAGGGCTACAGCTGCTATCGCCACACTCATTAGCCCGATAGAAAGAACTATATAGGCGACTATATCATTAATGTTACCTTGACTATTCAATAAGGAACACCTTGATTATATTATTGGGCTCAATAATGATGAATTTTAAATTATCATTTTAACTTGTACCACTATATTTTTATCTCTTAATACTAAATTAAATCCTGAGAATTCCAGCTACAAAAAAAGAAGCGCATAAATAACGCAAAAATATCAAAAAAATCCTAATGATTATAGCATTTAGAGCTTACGCACTTAAAGCATACATCGTAAAGTAACTGCCGAGTTGAAAAAGAAACTTATAAAAAGCGTTATACTCAGCAGGTTTTAGTAACATCCAGCACCCAATAAATTAAAACAAGATAAAACTGTTAATGAATTACATGATGATAAATTAGTATTCTATGGAATGAAAAATTAGTAGCTTATACAAGCGATTCAATCCTTCTTCCCTAATATAAGATCTAACCTCTCTAATATGAGTTTAGCCAATTCCTTGGCCTGTTTTGCTTCATTTCTAGCTTGCTCAGCCAGCTCCTTAGCTTGTTTTGCCTCGTTTCTGGCCTGTTCGGCCAGCTCCTTAGCTTGTTTTGCCTCGTTTCTAGCTTGCTCAGCCAATGCCTTGGCCTGTTTCGCTTCTTCTGAGGCTATTATGCTTCGATATGTCTGTTCGAATTGTAGTGCTTCGTTTAAGGCTATTATGTCTATGCTATCTAGTTTCTCTTTTCTAGCTTTTTCGAGTAGTTTCTCTTCTATTATGACTAGTATTTCGGATGGTGTGTACTCGTGGAGTATCTGTGATGGGATGTATATCATGAGCATTTTAGTTTCGATTGGTTTTTCATCCTTTATTGCGATGCAAAATGCGATGAGTAATCCATCTTCCCCTATTTTTAATGATTTTTTGAGACGTCTTAAGGCTATCTCTAGGTCTCCTGAAACGGCTGTTTTTACGTTAATCTTTTTCACGAGCTCTTCCTTGAGGTATAATTCAATGTCTGCACTAGCTCTTGGTTGGGGACCTGGGTATACTATTAGCTTGTCGAATTCTAAGTTGAGTTGATCCTTTACTTTTGGTAAGATTTTTCCTAGACTTCTCACTGTGAATTTTCCTAAATCTATGGGGTATGGTGTCATGACTACTTTTATTAATTCGCCAATTTTTCTCTGCAGGATCTTAAGTGAACGCATTCCACATCAACAATAGAGACTCACTTACAAATAAAATAGATTCAGTATCATATTTAAGTTTCTATAAAATCTCTAAAAAAGCAAAATTACCAAAAATCCTAATCGATGAATCGTTTGATAAATCAATCTTTTAGCTGTTGCTGTAAGGATCAAAAATTGTTAAAACTATTTTAACTTGTATCACTATATCACTTCTATAAAGGCACTATATTCTTATCTCAATCTAAATTGGGTCTTATTAGTTATAATTGATTTCTAGGGGATTCCAGTTGCTGAAGCAGAGACACACTATTATGCTTCTCGGTTTCTCATTCATCCTAGTTAGTATTAATGGCGCTATCTTCTGGACAATATTCAGGGTATTTATCTATGATATTGGTGGATCCTTTCTCGAGGTCGCTATGATCAGCGCTATACAAAACATTTTTTCGGTTTTCCTAGCTCCTTTCTGGGGTTCTTTAGGGGATGAATTAAATTGGAGAAAACCATTCATTGTTATTGGGTCGATCTCGGTAGCCTTCTTCACCACATTATTTCTATCTGCTAGTAAGGTAACAGATTACCTAGTGATTTTTATTTTCGCTTCATTATTCTATTCGATGGTTAACCCAAATCTCAACGCTTTAATATCGCTTTCAGTTGAGAAAGAGAGCCGAGGTAAGGCACTTGGTTATTTCTTCGGAATTAACGCGATCGGATGGACATTAGGCGGTATTCTAAGCGGTTTACTAGCTGAAGCATACGGCATGAATTATGTATTTATCTTATCCGCAATTGTTGGGTTGCTTGGTGGATTAACAATATTATTTTTCTTGCACGAGGAGAAGGCACCGTTTCATCTCAGTAATGTTATACGTGATGCTTGGAGAAAAGTCATTGATGTTTTCAGGGTTCAGAGAGAAAGAAACTTTAATATCTTATTATTGGCGGTAATTCTACACGGTACTGGTGGAGGCATATTCTTCACGCTATTTCAAATAAAATTCTTTGAAGCTGTTAACAGGAACTACGCTATATATGGAATCGTGTCTGGTTTATCAGGAATAGGATCGATAATAGCACCACCAATATACGGGACTCTAACTGATAAGATTGGGAGGAAACTCGTGATGCAAGCTACCTTGATGATTTACTCAATTTACTTCATAGTACTAGGAGTGTTCTGGGATCCAGTAATCCTAACAATATTATGGTTCCTACCACTCTGGCCAGGAGTAAGGATAAGTTCTATCGCATTAGCAGCAGATATAGCTGGTGAAGAGAAAATGGGAAAGTATCAGGGATTACTAGAATCAGTTAATGCGCTAGCGAGAATAATAGGTGCATTATTAGGCGGCTTCCTAGCTGATTTATTTACTGCTAGGCTTGATTTCAGTGTGATAGATCACATATTAATGCTCGCTTCAATAGGGCCTTTCCTCGCAACCATATCTATAAGTAGGATTAAGGAATCAATCAAATCAATATAATTAATATATAAGCTCTTTTTAAGTATCTTTTTTTAAAGAATTATATTAAACGATCAGTAAAGTGATCTGTATGGATGCAATTATTGTGCAAGATCTAAGAAAGTACTTCAAGAAAACTAAAGCTGTTGATGGAATAAACTTTACAGTTAGAGAAGGCGAGATATTTGGCTTAATCGGTCCTAATGGTGCTGGTAAAACAACGACTCTTAGAATAATAGCCACATTACTAAAGCCAACTAGTGGAGAAGTTAAGGTAATGGGTCATGATGTTGTTAGCGAACCTAAAATTGTTCGCAAATTAATCAGTTATCTCCCTGAAGAAGCTGGTGCTTATCCCCAGCTAAAGGGTATTGAGTATCTCAGATTCATGGCAAATTTTATTGGTGAAAATGAGGATGCAGTTAGAGAAATGGTTGAGTTTGGAGCGGAAATATCGGGGTTGGGAGAGAGGTTACATGATAAGGTTAAAACTTATAGTAAGGGTATGAAACGCCGCTTACTTGTAGCAAGAACACTAATGGTTAAGCCTAAAGTAGCTATTCTAGATGAACCTACCAGTGGTCTAGATATTATTCACTCATTCCATATCAGGAACATGCTTAAGGATTTCTCCAAGAAATTTAATACAACGATTATTGTTTCTAGTCATAATATGCTTGAGATAGAGTATATCTGTGATAGAGTAGCTATAATTCATAAGGGTAAGATTGTTGCTGAGGGGGCTCCGAGAGAGCTGAAAGATGAGATGAATGCATCTAATCTTGAGGAGGTATTTATGAGAAAGGTGATGGCTCATGCGTAATGCACTATTAAACATTGTTAAAAAAGAGATGAAGGAAATTATTAGGGATCCAAGATTGTTCCTAGCTATGATACTATTACCCATACTGATTATGCCTATCATGGGAATAGCTTTCCAAGGATTCATGTCTCAAGCTGCTGAAAGCGCTAAAGGTGAAGTGAGAATCGCTGTTATTAATCTAGATGAGGGAAACATAAGCGAAATTATCTTGAGTTCACCTGACTTCAATTTAGCTTTGAAGAGCTTAAACGTAAGCATGATTTATCTGAATAATCTCGGGTTAGATTCTGTGGATGCAGCGATTAATTATATCACGGACAATGGATCTATTCGAGCACTAGTTGTTTTCCCAGAGAACTTTACTTATTGTATTAACGCTCAATCTCCAATCAAGCTGGATGTCTATTACTTCGTGGAGAAGAATAATCCATCATCAATAACCGCTGTTTCATCAAGAATCACAATCTTCATGCAATTACTCAAGCAAGTAATCTCAACGTACGTTATATTGAATATTGATCCAAACGCGAACCCAGTGTTTATTCAGAACCCATTAATATCTCAACCAAACACTATTTATGAAGGGAAAGTAATAAGGAATACTCCACCAGAATTAATTATGCAAGCATTCTTCATGCAAATGCTAATGATGCCTATCGCAGTAATGATGCTATTATCAATAGCTATTCAATTCGCCGCTACTTCAGTTGCTTCAGAGAAAGAGCAGAAAACCCTAGAAATCCTTCTAACAATGCCAATTAACCGCGAAACAATACTATTCGGGAAATTAACAGGCTCAATACTAGTAGCAGTCCTTGGCACAATAGGTTACGCAATTGGGTTCCAGTTCTATATGCAATCAATAACAACACCAATGGGGCAAGGACAAGGAGTACAAATAAATCTAAATGAGATAGGATTAAGCATAGATCCCCTCGGCTTCACTCTCATGGCGATATCACTATTCCTCTCCCTACTAGCTATACTAGCACTAGTAATGATCCTAGCATCATTCGCAGAAGACGTTAGAACAGCTCAATCATTAACCAGCTTCATATTCATGCCAGTAATGCTCGTCGGATTCTTCGCAATATTCGCGATAGCTATCGGTGTGTCACCAACCTGGATGCAAATCATGCTATTTATACCTTTCACAAGCCCCATGATAGTACCACTCTACGTTATTTCAAAACAATACATGATTGTTATTATCAGCCTACTAGCTCTCCTCCTAGAAACAATCATAGCAATAAAGATAGCTGCGAAGTTTTATGGGTCAGAGATGATACTATCAGCTAGATTAAGATTCAAGAAAAAGAAGAAGAAAGAAACAGAATGAATCATTTAAAGCGAAAAAATAAAGGAAATGGAGGAGTAGAGAGGTTAGCTGATTCCTCTAAGGGCTATGCCCCTCTATAATGAACATTAAGCGCCATGAATCACCTGAAACACCATTATAGTAGAATAATAGGTAGACCTCGTCACCAGGCCTGAGAACAAGCCAGACATCATCACTATAACGCAGGAACCTTGTCACAGACCTATTATCCCTCTCGAAAGCCATGACTAGAGGCAGGTAGATAGCTGTACCATTATCATTAATAGCCATAAGCTGAACCCTATCAATATAAGACGTGTGCTCGTCAAGCTCAGAAAGCTTGAGAAGATAGAAGTTATGCTTGATTAAGTCTGGTTTAGCGACTAGGTAATGGTGGTAGATCACGTCCCTATTGTATAGCGCACCAGTATGAATGTCTAAGACCCCCTCGCTCACCCAGGTGGAATTACTATAGACAACTAGAGACGGACAGAAACCGCTGCTTGAAGCTGTATAATACACACGTAAGCTCGAGTACTTAGCTTCGGCGTAACCATTAAATTCCTCGACTACAGCCTCAACCTCATATAATGTTGCATCGGCAAGATTAAACTTCGTAGCATTCCGATTAATAGCGTCGAGCAATACGTCATTTATTAAATCGATCGTGAATGTTCCTGACGCCTGGTTCTGGAAGAACCTAGTATAGACAAAGACTGGTATACCATTGCTGGATGTGCTCTCTCTAAGCTCATGATCATAGAGAAACATAACTCCTTTATGTAAGAAGTATAGGTCCGCTCCAAATATTACTAAATCATAGTGCTGCCAGTAATTGGCGTACTTATTTCTCACATGAATATCTATATTCCTTATCTTAAACCACACATTCACGAGAACAGCACCTTCAAAAGCCGCTGCTGATGACCAAGTAATTACTGTTTCGAGTTTGAGATCTGTGACACCAGCTAGAGAGAGTGGATCTGGCCAACGATTTTTATAGGTACTATTAGCATTGCCCCAAACCCAACCCTGAACAACCCTAGCAACACAAGTTTTCCAAAGATCCGTATCTATTCTTAGATGAGCTATATGATCAGTAATATGATGGGTACCAATCTTCTCGAATTTAGCGTAATTACTACTATCTTGATGAAGATCAGTCCATCCACCACCTTCAACCCAGTAACCAACTTGAGGCATCCAATAGTAACTATCGCGATTAAAGTCACTATCAATAGTCCAATACGTTGTTGTGGCTTTAACAGGCCTAAATACAAGGACTAACGAGAGTGAGAGAGAGAATTATTAATATCGAGGCTACACGCCTATTCAAACAACCCACCTCGCTTAACAGACCTCCAATACACAATAGTTATTGCCAGGAAAATAATCGATAAGACAAGCGTAGTGGGACCCGTAACCAATATCTCATATTCAAGCCAGTTCTGAAAGTTAACATAGGCTATCGCGGTCTCAACTATGAATCCTGGGCCGAAACCAATGAGGGGCAATATGTATGAGGAGAGTAGTATAGTAGATATGATTGCGCTTGGTACGCCGCTAGGCGCTAGAAAGTCATAAAGCACTATGGGACCAAACATTATAACGAGGGCTGTGAGGAAAGAAGAGATAATTATTAGAGTAGCTAGGATAATTATCTGGATGATTATGGCTATCTTGTTTTTATGGGCTACTCCGAGCCAGAGAAGTAGACTTGCTGGGAAGAGCACTAAATAAATTACACCTAATGGACTAGGTTTTATTCCGCCTAATAGTATGGAACCAAATGGAACCATCCAGAATACGTTTATCGCGCCGATAATGTATATTGCTGCTTGGGTCTTGCTCTCAAACCATACTTTACGCAATTACGGCACCAAAATTATTACGGAGAAATGACATGATTATGGCAATAATTAATAGTAATTACTCAAAATAAAAATTTTTCATATATTGTTGTGCTATTTTTTCTTTGTCTATAAGTGGTTTGATAATACTTATCTCTTGATTTTGTATTTGCATCAATGATTTATTAATCAAATTCGTTTTAGTTTCATTAGTATTTGCTTGTGGTGTTTGGATTATGTATGGTGATGTTGTTAGGGAGATTGAGGATCTTGTGAAGCCTAGGTATAAGCTTTTTACAGCTGGTCCAGTAGCTTGTTTTCCTGAGGTTCTTGAGGTAATGAAGATTCAGATGTTTAGTCATAGATCGAAAGAGTACCAATTGATCCACACGGATACCATAAATAGATTAAAAAGATTTCTCGAGGTTAAGGAGGGTGAAGTATTATTGTTCCCTAGTTCTGGAACAGGGGTAATGGAGGCTTCGATAAGGAATGCGGTTAGTCCTGGAGGAAAGGTATTAGTAACTATTGTTGGTGCTTTCGGTAAGAGGTATGCTGAAGTAGTTGAGAGGAATGGTAGGATCCCTATTAAGCTGGAGGTTCCTTATGGGAAACCTGTTACACCGGAATTGCTTGATGAGAAATTAAGTGAGAATAAGGATGTTGAAGCTGTGACGATTACTTATAACGAGACGTCAACTGGTGTTCTTAATCCTCTCAGGGAGCTAGCTAAGGTTGCTAAGGAGCATGATAAGTTGGTTTTCGTTGATGCTGTTAGCGCTATGGGTGGTGCGGATATTAAGTTTAGTGAGTGGGGTATAGATATTGTTTTTGCTAGTTCTCAAAAAGCTTTTGGTGTTCCTCCAGGACTAGCTATTGGTGCTTTTTGCCCAGAAATATTCGAGATCGCTAAAAAGATTCCTAATCGTGGATGGTACTTTGATTTATTGCTATACAAGAAGTATAATGATGAGAAGCATAGCACACCGTCAACTCCACCTATGCCCCAGATATTTGGTTTAAATGCTGCGTTAAGGCTTGTTGAGAGAATGGGCGGTAAGGAGAAGTGGCTTGCTATGTATGATCGCAGAGCTAGGAGAATTAGGGAGGGAGTTAAGAACCTTGGATTAAGATTATTAGCTGAACCTGGTTACGAGAGCCCCACAATAACTCCAGTTTTTGCTCCGGAGGGAATTAATGGGACTCTGATTTATGAGAGGATGCGTGAGAGAGGTTTTGAGTTAGCTAAGGGTTATGGTGAATTAAAAGAAAAGACATTTAGGATAGGTCACATGGGTTATATTACTGATAAAGATATTGATGAGATGCTTGAGAATCTCGGGGAAGTGATTAGAGAGCTAACTAGATAATCTTTGAAAAACATTATTATTTTTGCTCTAAATAATCTTTTAGAAGCATTACGCTTTCTAGTTGACTAATTGTCTGTATCGCTCCCGGTCTAATTGATCTAATATACTCAATTGCTTTAGTTGGCTCCATATTCTTGTAAACAAGGTATGCTGCAAGAACTGTTCCTGTTCTACCTAAACCTCCGAAGCAGTGAACTAAGACCGGTTTATTCTCTTTGATTTTTCTATCTATCCACTCAACTATGCTTATTAACGTATCTATGCTTGGTGCAGTCATATCTCTTATTGGTTTCCATAAAACCTCAAATCCAACCTCTTTGTAATCATCGATTGTTAAATCCATCTCGTACTCCTCTAAGAGAATAACTACAGCTCTAATTCCCTGCCTCCACCAGTATTTTAAATCATCAATACCCCATGGGAGGCTTGCTCCAGCTAGCTTCTTTGGAATTACCCAGAAAAAAGCCATTCTAAAACACCTATGACCTTATCTGAAAATCTGGTACTAATTACCTTTTTAGTCCAATATAATATGATTGAAGATTTTTTCTTAGCTTATTTAAATTGGATTTCTAATTATTTCCTTTAATATCATTATGGCTTTCTCAACATCACTTATTCTTATATTCTCGTTAGGTGCGTGACCCCTAGATCCCCAGTAACCAACCCCGATCCCTGATAATACTGGTAGATTAAGGTGTTTTGTGAACACGTGCATTAGACCGCTTGCTGGGGACCATGGAGCTATCTTCACTCTCTCTCCGATTTCATTTAATCTCCTTATGATCCCTTGTATGAATTCATTCTTAAAGCTCGTGAATGCTGGTTCGGTCATCGAGTGAATTAAGCATTTAACATTTAATTTCTTCGCTAGTTCGCAGAATTCTTTAGCTATTTTTAATGGGTCTTGATTAGGCACTAATCTGAAATCTAGTTTTACTGATGCTTCAGCTGGTAGAACTGTCTTTGTTCCTGGGCCTACGTAACCAGTTATGAAACCATCTATGTTAAATGTCGGATTCCCATAATAAGCAATCATCGCCTCCTCACCCTCTAGCCCATTAATGAATTCTCTCACACCGAATTCCTCCTTTAAGCTTTGAGGATCAAAGAAAACCTCATAACCCTCTTTCTTAATCTCTTCAATAATCTCTCTAACATTTATAATTCCTTCGTGAAAACTCTTGATTTTCTCGAGATTAGTTTCCTTTAGGTCATTAAGAAACTTGATTAGATCCCATGCAGCACTTGGCAATAGAACTGCTAGCGATGAGTGAGCATCACGCTTAAGTCTTCTCGCTTTTAACTCCATATACAGTATTCCTTTTAACCCTAGAGTAATTGTTATTGAACCATCCTTATTGAATCCGCCGAACTCCCATATAACACCAATAACATCCCTGAAGAAATCTTTCCTGTGTAATAATATTTCCTCTAGATGCGGTGATCCAGCTTCCTCCTCGCCCTCTATAACGAATTTAACACCAATTGGTAAAGCACCTTCCTCATCCAAAACTTGTTTAACAGCTATAATTCTAGAAACTATATTTCCTTTATTATCCGCTACTCCACGACCAAACAAAGCATTATTCTTCCTAGTTAACTTGAATGGATCACTTTCCCATTTACTTAATGGCTCAGCGGGTTGCACGTCATAGTGATCATAAAAGAGAAGGAACTTATCAGTTTTACCTCTTAAGGTGGCAAGGATCACTGGATTTCCTTTTGGATGCTCAATCATCATAACTTCAAAACCAGTACTATTAAGCACTTTAATTAGCTCGATAGCGGTCCGATAGCACTCAACCCTATTAATCGCTAAGGATCTATGCTTTATCAACCTCGCTAATATCTCGGTAAATTCATTAATGTAGCTTTTCATTATTAATCCCTGCTAAAACTTAATACTCAGTTAATTATGACAATAAAAAATTTATCAGCATTATTTATTTCTTGAAGAACGCTAATTTTCTGAATCTCTCTATGTAATACATCATCTTTATTTCTGTATTACATTTTTTAACAAAATTATGTTACAATAATTTTTTATAATGTTAAGTTTTATACAATATTTTGACAAATATCTTTAAAGGGTATTAAGTCATGAAAAAATTGGTTATAGCGCTTGTTTTAATACTCGTTCTAGCTTTAATGCCAGCTAATTTAGCGCACTCTCAATCAATGACAACTAAAACATTGATTAAACCTAAAGCTGATGCAGACCTAGTGATCCTTACTCCCCATTGGCATGGGATATATGATGTATATAAAGAAGCTTTCATTCAATACTGGAAGGATAAAACTGGCCAGGACATAACTATCGAGATAATGGAGAAGGATACTTCAGACTGCCTCAGATTAGTGAGGGAGTGGGCAGGCTCACCAAAAGCTGATGTCTGGTGGGGTGGTGGCTTAGATGCGTTCATGATTGCTGAATCCGAAAATCTTTTAGCCCCATTCTATAATGCTAGTGATCCTGAGTGGGTCGATATAAATAATTCAATTCCAGCCAGCTTGTTTGGTTTACCTCTGAAAGATCTTGATTCAACTTACGGTAAGTATAATTGGTGGGGCTCTGCTTTAAGTGGTTTTGGAATAATGTACAATAAGCTCTATTTACAGGAACATAATCTACCAGAACCAAAAGATTGGAGTGATCTAGCTAAACCCATATATAAGGGACACTTAACAATGGCGCCTCCAAGCAAATCTGGGAGCAATCACATGATTGTGGAAATAATTCTCCAGTCATATGGTTGGGAGAAGGGTTGGGCAATACTTACTAAGATAGCGGGTAATGTGAGAGAATGGCAGGATCATAGTTACCTAGTTCCAGCAGTTGTTGGCGAGGGTGAATATGGCTTAGCTCCAGTCATTGATTTCTACGCTTTCGGTCAGATCGCTAGTAAGGGTCCCGATGTAATCGGTTTTATTTACCCACCAGCTGGTAATGGTTCACACACAGTTATTAATCCTGACAGCGTTGCTATTTTGAAGAATGCTCCTCACCCAGATCTAGCTTATGAATTCGTTAAATTCGTTCTGAGTTATGATGGGCAGAAATTACTATTCCAGGATCCAATTAATAGATTACCCATAAGACCTGATGTCTATAAGGAAGCTCCATCAGGATATTTCAACCCCTTCAACGCTAGCTTGAGCTTAATGACTTATGATTCTGATTTAGGATCTAACAGATGGGAGATAGTAAATAACTTATTTGATGCGATGCTAGTTAATAGGCATGGAGAATTAGTTACTGCTTGGTCAAGTATTATATCAGCTAACAAGACTCTCAATGATGCTGCTGCATCAGGTTATGATGTCAGTGCTGGTAGAGAAAAATTAGATGAAGCTATTAATTATTTAGTCTCTGTTCCCGTGGATGAGAATTGGGTTAAGAATAATTACAAGGAATTCAATGAGAATGAGACGTTTAGAGAATTAGTGATTGCTGGTTGGGATTCCTTCGCTATCGATAAGTATAGGAATGCTTCGAATTTAGCTTGGGAAGCATCCACTACAGTAACTTCGTACGTGATTGAGCACTTAAAGACTATAGCTCAAAACAACTTGTACATGGGTATTGGCGGAGGATTAATTATTGGTTTAATAATTGGTATTATTGGCACTGCGATGTACTATAGGAGAAAGTGGACTGCTGAAGTATAGGTATTCTAAATCATTGCATTTATTTTTTTATATGTCTATTTCTCTATTTTTGATTTAGTGATCCACTGGTTGTTTCGGATGCTTGATTTAAAGAAAGCGATTCCAAAGAGATTGCTTGAGGAAAAGAATATATCTCTTGTCGCGTCATTAATAAACTTGATCTTAATTACCTTTATTGTTCTACCAATATTCGCGATTCTAGTTAAAGCTTTTATATCTCCTAGGGGAATATCTTTCGAGAACTTCATTATTTTTTGGTCTAATAGTTATTATAGAGAAGCATTATACGCTACGTTTATGGCCGCTATATTCACTGTTATTACTACTAGCTTGATAGGTATACCACTAGCATATATTCTCGTTAGATATGATTTCCCTGGAAAAAGCTTCTTCTCAATACTCGTACTGGTTCCATTGATTATGCCTCCCTTCGTTGGTGCTTTAGGGCTATACAAGATTTTGGGTATTAGTGGCGTAGTCAATATTATTCTAGTTAATATTCTTCACGTGCTTGATAAACCAGTTAATTTTCTTTATGGAGACATGTTATTGTTTGCTTTAAGTGATTACGATAAAATATATTTACCTTATGGGATAATCCTGATAAATACTCTTCACCTCTACCCATTAATATACCTTAACTGCGCTGCTTCACTATCAAACATAGATCCATCCCTAGAGGAACAAGCTGAGAACTTGGGTTCAAGAGGATTTCACTTATTTAGAACAATTACATTCCCTTTGATGCGTCCTGGATGGATGGCTGGCGCTGTTCTTGTTTTTATATGGACATTCTCCGATTTGGGAACTCCTCTAATAGTTCATTACTTCAAGATGCTTTCAGTGATTGTTTTCTTTAAGCTATATGAGATAACTGCTGGGAATCCTAGTCCAGTAAGCTATGTCATCGGTTTCATCATGGTTATAGTTTCATTCATAACTCTCTTCATATCAAGAAAATACATTAGTTTGAGCAGGTACGTTATGATGTTCTCTGGTGGGAGACATGTGAGGCGGCTCTATAGACCCAGTGGAGTAAAACTTATCTTAGTTTACTTCTTCCTAATAACCCTATCTCTAAGCGCTTTATCTCCGCATATTGGTTTAACTCTGGTTGCTTTCTCTAAGAAATGGGTATTAACTCTTATCCCAGAGCAATTCACGTTGGATAATTTCTATTATGTAACCCCTCTAGCAGCTCCATTTATATTTAGAAGCTTTATTTACTCATTGATAGCTGCGGGAATCGATATTATTCTAGGAGCTTTTATAGCTTACATAGTATCCAGGAAATTATTCATTGGCAGTGATTTACTAGATTTAATTGCTACGATTCCTCTAGCTGTACCAGGAATAATATTTGGGTTAGGTTACTGGGCCTTATTCTATAAGGTACCTCTCCTCGACCCATTATCTTATACCCCAATCATATTAACAATATCTTACTCTATGCGAAGAATGCCATACACTGTTAGGGCAGCTTACGCAGGGTTACTTCAGATTGATGAAGCTTTGGAGGAGGCTTCTATTAATCTAGGTGCTACAAGAATGAAAACCTTTAAGAAAATTACTCTACCTCTACTAGTCATGAATTTGTTCGCTGGTGGAATATTATCATTCATTAATGCGTTAATAGAGGTCTCCACAACATTCCTACTAGTTGTTACCGACAAGTACGCGCCTACAACATGGTTCCTTTACTTTAGAGCTCTAGCTGATCCGAGGAGAGGATTAGCAATAGCTTCAGCGGTTGGATTCTTGTTTGTTGTTATTATTGCTGTCGCATTATTCGTGACTAATAAGATATTGGGGAGTAAAATGGGATCCGTGTTTAGGCTTTGAGGTGTTTTATATGGTTAGGGTTAAGCTGGTTAATGTAACTAAAAGATTTGGGGATGTGATAGCTGTTAATAACGTATCTTTTGAAGTTAAGGAGGGAGAATTATTCACGCTTCTAGGTCCCAGCGGTTGTGGTAAAACAACCACATTGAGATTAATTGCTGGTTTCTATAAACCTGATTCAGGCGAGATCTATTTTAATGACGAGTTAGTAAACAATATACCTCCCTACAAGAGGAATACTGGAATGGTTTTTCAGAACTATGCTTTATGGCCCCACATGAGAGTTTTCGATAATGTTTCTTATGGTCTTAAACTCAGGAATTGGCCTCCTAGAAAAATAATTAAGAGAGTCAAGGAGATGCTTAAGCTTGTTGGATTAGCTGGTAAGGAAAAGAGGTATCCATCTGAGCTATCTGGTGGTGAACAACAGAGAGTTGCTTTAGCTAGAGCACTTGTAATTGAACCTAGAGTCTTGTTGCTTGATGAACCCTTAAGTAATCTGGATGCTAAGCTTAGGGTTAAGATGCGTAGTGAAATAAGGAAAATTCAGAAGAAGCTTGGTATAACAACGATCTATGTTACTCATGATCAGGAAGAGGCCTTATCTATATCTGATAGGATAGCTGTAATGAATAAGGGTAAGATACTTCAGATTGGTGATCCAGTAGATATCTACGAGAAGCCAAAGGATATCTTTGTGAATGATTTCATCGGAACCACTAATTTTATTCCAGCGAGAGTTATTGAAGTTGACTCCAAAGCCAGAAAGATAATCCTTAATATAAATGATCAGAAAATAGTGAAAGATTACTATGGTGACGTGGAAGTTGGTATGGATGTGATCTGCGCTGTCAGACCAGAGAGCTTGAGTATTACGAGCCTAAGCGAGAAACCTAAAGATAAACCATTTATAGTCGGGAGGATTGATCTAATAGACTTCCTTGGTAAGATAATAAGGTATGAGATCGAGACTGATTTTGGTTTAATTAGAGTTGATACTTCTGAGAAATCACTCAGAGAGAAATTTAAGGAAGGAGATAAAGTAGCCATTGTAATTGAACCAGAAACCATAAGGATCTTTACGAAATAATTTTTTATTTCAATTTTCTCCTTAAACTCCATATTACTGAGTAAAGCCATATTGAACCACAGAGAGATGATAAGAACTCTGGTAAAGCGACACCAGTCACACCAATATTTCTCCAAGGCATGGACCAGATAATTATGACCGAGATCGCTAGGATTATTGATACTAGAGCTAGATTTACATCCCTCATATTCACGTAAAATTCAGCTGTTAGAGTCATCATTGCTATTGGCAGAATAGAGAAGAACATTACTGAGAAAAAGAAGTGCCACTGAGGAATATCCTCAGGGAAGATACCTATGAATGTTGATGATATAGCATCTAGTAAAAGTAATACTCCCCCAGCCTTCCCTAGTAATTTCTCTCTAGATAACGTGAATCCTAATGCGAAAAGAGAGAAAAATATTCCCGCGAGAATCAACCCGGTGTTAAAGAGAAAGGGCACGAGAGGATTATTCCATGGACTGGCTATACCTAAATCGCTTAAAGCATTACTCCTCCATGAGAAAGTCTTAGCGTTTATTATAGCTGAGAAAATGAGTGGGTAAGCAATAATCGGAGATAGCAAACCTGAATAAATAAGCACTTTAACCAAACGCATTAATAACACCTCCTAACCATATTAATTTAATTAAGAATATCAAATTTTAACCCTTACATTAATACATTATTTATTAAACAAATTACTCTCTTATTTGTCTAGTTTTTATCTCAATAAACCATATAAAGAA
>JALWRR010000060.1 GCA_026993975.1 Promethearchaeati archaeon
GTATTATTCTACTGGCTAGTTGCTCATGAGGAATTCGGGGAAACAGCTACGAAAATAATTGAGAGAATAGAACGGGGAGAGAAAGCGGTAACTAGTGCATTAACCATCTGGCTCCTACATATACTTCTTAAAGGTACAACAGAGAATTATAATCCGCGAGAACTCGCTAAAAAACTAAGAGAGATAAAATTTCTAAAAATAGCGCCACTAGAACTCAAGCATTTCGAAAACGCACTCGAGATATCATCAATGTACTCGCTAGACCTAGAGGACTCTATTCATCTAGCTGTAGCCCTGGAACAAAACTGCGATGCGATATACTCTAATGACACGGACTTTGATAACACACCAATAAAGAGAATCTTTGAATGATGCTTGAAAATCATTGGTACGAATTCTTCTATTCTTATTAGTCATAATCAATATCATTAATTCTCGAGATCATCTGGAGCAATCATAATTCTTTCTTCAAAACGTAGTCAAATGTTTGGATTTGACTACAAAAATAGGGATTTATAAAAACAGGATGATACTGGATTTAAAAAGTGGTATATAACACTATTAGAAAGGAATTAATAATTATTAACCGTATCTGAAGAAAATAGCGAAATCTCGATTCTTTTCAATAATTCTTTTGAAATCTTGATCATTCCCTTAACATTATCGATGGCATCTTTAATTAACGTTGGAGAAAGTAAAAAATCATGGAAGCAATCTCTGTGCAAATTTATAGCGCTTCTCCATCCGTTTATAAAGATCTTGCGTTCCCAATTATCAGAGAAAGCTCTTCTTATAATTTCATCTACAGCTTCATACAATAGTTTAATGTCCCATGGATTAAGGTGTTTTCTCAAACGAGTGTTAACTTTTTTCATAGCATTTGGAGCGTAAAGTTCAGCCAGGATCTTAACTATTTCTTCAGCAATTTTATAGAATTTTTCACATGATTGAATAAGATCTCCTTGGTTATAGAATTCTTCTGCTTCTTTCAAAAAGTCATCCAGATCTTTTGATGTTATTCTAAGAAGAGTGGATGGATACGGGTAAAGAGTGGTAGCCCCATAGCTTGACAAAGCTTCTCACCTATTTATTTTTATTTTCTATTTTTTCCCTAAGAATTTTAGTTACCTCTAATAATATTGGTGTTCTTACCTTCCTAATTAAGAAAAGTACATTATTTTTAGATATTCGATCTTTATATTCTTTCATAGGGGCATATCGCAAAGCGGACCAGTAGATTCGTCCATTCTCGATGTACTCCTTAGCTGTAACGTCAGTCCATGGAAGAGAAATATGGTGAAAAATAATACCATTAGCCCAATTTAGGACCATTTGACCAGGAGGATGACCTATAGATAAATCTTCAAGTAATTCATCTACTGTCTCAAACTGAATCTCATCTAGAACGATTATCTCCTTCGCACCCTTTGTTATAAGTTTAACCCCGATATACATTCTATCTCACCAATATTATTTAATGAAAGAGTAGTATATATAAATTCAATATGAATTTTTGATGATATAGTATGTGAGAAACAATGCATGAAAAACCAAGAATTCCCACCATTAATCCTTATAATAATTATTAAGGAAAATATTAACCAAATTTCATTTAACAAGAAATCGGCAAGAACATTTAGCATAATTGCGAATAAATACCTCAATAGAAATAAATATCTATCAGTCTTACATTCATTATACACAACG
>JALWRR010000061.1 GCA_026993975.1 Promethearchaeati archaeon
ATATTATCCTTTTAAATATTTTTCCATAGAAAAATTTAATTTATTCATATAAATTGTTTTTTTGTTGATTATAATTCTGTATATCTATATGATCCTAGTGAGTTTTATGAAATCTTTGGAATTATTATTCAATGAAAAGAATATATTTATTTGCCTCTTCTTATTATTCTCGCTTGGGACTGCTTTAATTATTTTTCCTATCGTTTCGAGTAATTATGCATTTGCAAATGAGATAGCGGAAGATATAAATTCCGTTAAGATTGATTATCGCTGCTATTTAAGCGGACCTTACGATGAAACAATATCTAATATTGAGAATATTCTATCCGAAATTAATTCCATTAAGTATGTTGA
Source organism: Promethearchaeati archaeon (assembly GCA_026993975.1). Taxonomy (GTDB): domain Archaea; phylum Asgardarchaeota; class Njordarchaeia; order Njordarchaeales; family Njordarchaeaceae; genus Njordarchaeum. The sequence goes on from JALWRR010000061.1 coordinate 355, forward strand.
AAATAGTGAGGCTATATTAGAAGTCACTTTCGTTAACGCATATATTAACTCATCAACATCCTCCACAGAGAACTACCCAGAACTATCCTACTGGTTCAAAATTTATGGTTTACCAAGTTCACCGCATCTTAGAGAATTAAGGATCATTAAAGGTAGTTTCGAGTTAGGACCTAATGAAATCGCAATTGGATATGGTCTAGCTTCTCTACTAGGTATCGATGTTGGGGACAACTTAACGATTAGTTATCCAGCTTCAGGTTATTACAAGAGAGGTTTTAATTTGACTGTAGGAGCTATAGTTGCTGTAGAAAGAGATTTGTGGAATATAATGATTTATGGAAATGAGGAGATGGAATTACCAAGTTATAACACTTTATCTCGTTATAATCCCAATTACGCATTGCTTGGATCTCTTAATTTAATTCATAATCTCTTTAAAGCGATAGAAAATAGAGTTAGTGAAAGTGAGATATGGGAAATCCTGTATATATATGTTTTCCTTGATCATAACAAAATAATCGATCCACCAGTATTTAGTTCAATAGATAAAAAACTCAACGAGATTTACCATTCACTGTACTCAATCACTAATAATTTAAGCGAATACAATTTTGTTGATAGTTACTTGTCCTCAAAAGTTAGTTTGATTTACTGGAGGTATAACCAGAATAGTTGGAGCAGTATAGCTTATACTTTATTTTTATTGTCATTAATAACAGTTATAGCTTTTTACATCGCTCCAGAAAAAGTTAGAAAAATCATGTTTAGTAGGGAGAGTGAAAGAAAAGCTAATTACTTCTCTATATTGTTTCTAGGTGCCTCTAGCGGATTATTCAGCCTCCTTATTGATTATTCACTCTTAAGCCTCTATTACAACAATTATTATTTCTTACATCCAATAACCTACTCTATTTCATCAATTTTCTTTATCTATTTACTGTATTATATTACTTATTCTATTGTTATCGGATTGCTATATGTTTCATCGTTTTATTGTATATTATGGTTAGTTTCACGAATAATGATTGGCGATAAGATTACAACATCTAGCCCAGGATACAGAATAGTATTTCTAGTAAGCTTAATATCGCTAGTCGATATTGCTTTTGGTTTTCCATTTTATCGGTTTCTATGGATATTAATAGCCATTTTCTTTGGTTTTTTCGCTTTACTACTATTTCCATTGTTTGCTGCTTTAATTCTATTTGAAATTAATATTGGCTCAGAAGACGGTCGGAGTTTTTTAATCACCTCCGTTTAAACATTTTCTTGACATTACTCGTTTTTCCGCCTTGTTTTCAGCTTGCTCCGTGACTTAGGTACTGGCTTGAATAATTGTTGCTTGGCTTGCA
>JALWRR010000062.1 GCA_026993975.1 Promethearchaeati archaeon
CGGTTACGCATTTGATAGTTGGGCTGTTCGTTTCGTCTGGGTAAATTATTCCGAGCGCTTTAATACCCATCTCCACTAACTTATCATATTCCTCATCATCCAGCATAGCTAATCTATCTCTAGCCTCCTGAATCACCTTTGTTATATCTATTGTTCGCTTGAGCACGACTCCGATAGAACGCCAAATCGCTGGGTAGTTCACGATATATAATCTATTTCTAGCGCCGTATCTGGCTAATAACCCTAGATCCTCTGCGCTCCTAAGTAGAATTCTAAGCTTATTCTCGGGAATGGATTTTAGCTCGGATACTTTAAATATGCCTTTGCTCACTATGATTGATAAGAAATTTATGAAATCTCTTAGATCCATCACTTCATCTTCGGGTTTCTTCCATTTGGATACTAATTCTTCTATTAAGTAAGCTAATAAGGATCCGCTCAATAAGGATGCAAATAGAATTATGATATAATCCTGTAAAGATAGGGCTATTTAGGACACCCATGATGCTCATGATTTATACGTAAAGCACCCTAGATATAATTAAGCATAAAATATTGATAACATTCACTATTTATTAATTTTAGTGAATCAAGACATATATCATTGGTGTGGTATTTGGCTAAAAATGCTCTATTCTACGTAATACTTACTACCTGGTTAGCACCAAGTCTTGCGGTACTATACAGCTACTACCTAAAGGTAATCTCTATAGACCCGATATCTATATCCATGATACTGATTCTTTACTCCTTAATATGGTACAAGGCGTCAGAAAAATTAATAGTTAGATTTGGATTACCTAGAGCTAGCCCGAATAGAGTAGAGGAATTATCAGCAATAATTGGTCTGAAAAACCTGGATCCAAAGTTAGCTTACTACATAGATAAATGGATACAAGATAATAAAACGAGAGCAAGAACCGTACCTAGCGCGAGAGAGGAAGTACATTTACAGAGAATAATAGTACCCGCCAGCACCGAGAATAAGGGATCTGTACCAGCACCCATCACTGAGAGAAGAGCGTCTCTCCGTGACATCTATGAAAACACAATGGAAATCCAAATAGAAGAGGATTTAGAGAATATAGCTGTGGGAGGACGCGTGGAGTCGGGGACTGTGGAGGAGGCGGGACAGAGATCTGAGGGGAGTAGAGGGGTTACTGTAAGCCCTAATTCAGAGGCGAGGAGTGGTGAAAACACATTATCTGATTTAATTTCCCTCTTATCTAAGAAAAACGGATGTCTCATTATGCAAGCTCTAAAATTAGGCGCGTTCAGAATAAAGGATCTCAAAGAATTATGTAATTCGCATTGGCAAACGGTTAGGAGCTGGATAGATAGTGCTCTGGAGCTAGGGATAGCGGTTGAGATAGAGAGTAATCTCTACAGGATTGATGAAAAACGGTTTAAAGAGATTATTAATAGCCTCTTCGTAAGAGGCGGCGGGGGTTGATAAGAGAGCTCTTTGTGATAGTTCTATTACTCTTCGTGGCTGAGACAAGTAGCTCGATCGAGATTACTTTCTCTGATATGGGCATAGGGGATATATATTCTGGTGGACTTAGAATCACGATTATTAAAGCAAACTTCACATCTGAGGTAACTGGGAAAGCCAAGATAATCACTGAAATTTATGCTTCTATTGCGAATTCTTCCGTGACGCTAGAAATAACGATAAATAATGATACAACTACAATTTACCTCAATAACGGTGTTACTAAGAAGACGTGGTCTAGTTACATTGAGAGATGGAATAACCTGACCCTAAGAATAATAAATATAGGAATAGATAACATTACTATCTATTCTAATTCAACAATAAGGCTTGTATTTGAGGAGACGGAGCAGGGAGGAAATAGCAATAGCACATTCTCTCCAAAAACAAGTAATTCTTTCTGGTTAACGCTCCTAATACTAGCTTACGCCATTCCCTTCATAGTGACCTTCATTTATAAGACGCGAGTGGAGGCTGAGGAGGAAGAGGAAGAATTACCAGTTATCTTGGGGTGAGTTCTAAGTGGCATATGTACCTTTTCCATTAAACACTCTAATGTACATAGTTAAACTCCCACTAGTATTAATATCTCTATGGATAATCTATATATTGATTGATAATGCATGGAGTGGGTTATCGAATATCATAAACATTTTCTTATTTCCAGGCTACGTATTAAGAATAACGACACAAAGTTTCATTGCAAAACTATTGGGAATAAGCCCGAGGGTGTATGCTCTTCAGGGGCGAGGGAGACCAGGGGCAAAAATGTATATTCAGTTAAAGGATCCATTAATGGCTACGATCCTCGCTGTTTCTCCAGCTTTAACAGCCCTACCATTCTATATAATGAGTGTATTTTTGTTTGATATGTCAAATGACATTTACGCTAAGCTTGTTGCTGGTTGGTTAGCGATATCAGTTTTTATTACTGGTTTTCCCAATTTCAGTGATCTAGGCTTCATCGTCGCATCCATTATTGCCCATAATCCCCTCCTCCAGATATTATTATTATGGTCAACGGTAATACTCATTATTAGCCTTAATTTGTTTGATATCCTTACATCAACGGCAATAGTTCTCTCTTACATCTTTCTCGTAATACTCGTAAATGTATCCATTAAGAAGAAAAGGGAAATACCCATAATCATTAATGAGGATTAAGGCTGATTGCAATGAAGGAGATTTATGTATCGCCAGAGGACTTAAAGACAGGCTACAGGAGAAAACTACTGAAGGTTGTGGCTAAGAATCTTGGAGGGGGTCTAGTGCTTGATTATTCTCCGAGGCTAATTATGAAAGAGACTAAAATGATGGTTAGGCAGGCAAAGGTTGGGATTTACGTTCCAGATAAGAAGAAGGGGGAGGCTGTAAGTATATTAAAAATGCTTGGGTTCAGAATTGTTGGTGAGAAAGATGCACTAGGAATATTCGAGGAATCAATAATAGTTTCCATGCTGATACCTCTCGAGGAAGAGGAGGGGGTTCCGATAGGCATAGATCTATCTGGTGATCACATGGTTCTTCTACCATTAAAGAGAGTCCTTTTCTTCGGGTTAATTGACTATAGATTACCGCTTTACCTAGCTAATCTAGAAAGCAATGTATGCTGGATAGATTCTAAGGGTTTAAGGAAGCCGCTAGAACTAGGGTTCGAGGAAGTAACAAAAATACCCTTAAACTCGATGACCCGTTACGCTCTATCAGAGCTCAGCAGAGTTATAGGAGCTCTAACAATCGGTGAGCGCTATGCATCCGACATATTGAATGCGATAACTAATCCTGAGGGGGAAGAATTGTTTAGTGATACGGAGATCCCGTTAGTTGGGCGTGAAACACAAGCATTAAAAGAAGTTATTGAATCCGGACTACTTACCAGGGGCAGAGAGCGTCTTTCGGGGAGAATCTACCTTAGTGTACAGGGGTTCGGGACACCAGCAATAGTATCTGCTATCACAGCCATCTTACTTAGCTTTCCTGGACTAGTCATCATAAATAGTGATGTATGGCATCAATCTATTCTACCGATAATCAATAGGAGGGAGGGCATAATTTGGGTGTCACGTAATCCCGCCATGCAGCTGGCTAGGGAGTTTGAGTACAAGATTTATGCTGAGGGAGACTACTATGTTTTGTCTAGATCCATGTATTTTGAGGGAGAAATGAGGGAAGTGAGGAAGAGATTCATTCCCATATGGAGGCTATACTCGAAATGACAATTGATCCATGGGATATAGTCCCAATAAAGAATGATACCACAAAGAGGATACTCGCTACATTACAGAGCAAGGAAAAATTAATTATGCTTAGGGCTCCTGCTGGAAGCGGGAAAACAGTGACGGCGCTAGCATACGCTTTAACTCAAGCTATGAATGGAAAGAGAATAGCTATATTTTTCAGAACTGTTAGCCAAGTCAACTATGCCCTAAGCATTCTGCATGATTTAATTAAAAAGAACGAGAAATCAGCGAGAAGAGTAAGAGTAATCCCCACTCTAGGTAAGGTACAGTATTGTATTAAACCTCCCAGAGAAGGACAGCCTTTCCCTAGATGGTGTGATTACTCAAAATGCGATCTGAGAAAAATGAGGAGCAGAAATAGATTACCCGACTCCTTTTCTTCAATAAATGAATTTATTAAAGAGTGCAAAGCCAGAAATGAGTGCCCATACTACAGAGCTCTCCTAGAAGCAAGTAAAGCAGACATAGTGATAGCTACCCAAGCATTCGTTGTAAATGACAACTTATTCGAAAAGCTTGAGGATTTAAACGAAGCAATAATTGATGAAGCCCACGGATTATTATTCCTAACCTTTGAGATAGATCATGACACATACAATAGAGGCAAAAAACTATCCAGTACGAGCATAAGTAAGTTAACTATCAGTGATGCAATTAGCTTATCCAAGTACGAAGATTATATTAGATCTGATGGAGAAGAAGTAATCTTCAGCGACAAGAGAATAAAGATTCTCCCACCAATAAGACTAATAAAAAAGAGGATAAGAAAGCTAGAAAAGCTCATCTTAATGTCAGCCACGATCTATCCAACAAACCTCTTCAAACTAGTATTCGCAAAAGACATAAATGCTAGAATAGAGGTTGTTCCAGGACTAGTAAGAAGCAATGAAAAAAGAGAAATCATAGGTATCGCCGCAAAAGGATTAACATCAAGGCACAAAGAGAGAACGCCCCAAACATATGATAGGTACGCTAGGATAATAAGATTATTAATAAGGAAGTATGGTGAACCAGCGCTAATCCTCGCACCAAGCTACGAATTCGCTAAGGAAATAGCGGAAAGGCTCGGAATCAAAGTCATTAGGGATCCAGCCGAGTGGAATGGAAAAGTGGTCGTAAGTGTCCTCAGAGGAAGGCTATCAGAAGGCATAGATATTGATTTGGATGAACCATTAAGATTACTGATCATAGCCGGATTACCATATAGACCGAGAACTAAAGAGTTCATAAGCATAGCTAAGATCTATGCCAACGAGTACGGAATAGATTTCTACAGCTTAGCAAGAGCTCTAGAGGAATCCGATATGGTAAATACATTAATACAAGCACTAGGACGGATAGGCAGAAAAGAAAAAGGCGTAGGAATCATCCTCGATGAGAGAATCAAAACAAAGAAAATAGGAATAACAGTAAGAACAATCTAATCCATTTTTAGTCATCGTTAGCCTTACCTTCAACATTTTCTGTTAATTTAAAGTCTAAAGCTAAAACTTTTCCTTTGAATTTTCTAATGCATCTGTTGACTTTCATCAATAATTACTTTTACAGGCATTACTTCTAATTTTTAGTAGTTATCGCACTCTTAAGTAAAGAGGTACAACAAGCATGGACAGAAGAATTCAAATAGACGTCAGGCCTTACCGCTAAAAATAAATATATTTAAAATATGTATAGGTGTATTAAATTATATTAGTACACCTATAGGTGAGCAGATGCATGCTTTTTTTATTAGACGAATTAAAAGAATATTCCTTAAAGCACAAGAATTAATTAAAAAGTTATTTGGGAGCATTTCCAACCTTATAATTTATCGAACAAGGCTGTATCTTGAGTTTAAACCTTTACCTAAACTAGATAGAAAGGAAATACCATTTGAAGCAATAATTCATTATCCCGTGCAACAGAAACATGATAGAACGCTTATCTACGAAGTTATTAAAAAATATAACTTTCGTGAGAATGTCATCACTCTCCCACATTATGGAAGTTTTAGAGTCATACTATTTAGCATTGGAAAAATTTTTAGAAAATATGGAATCATATTATATTCGCATAATTTTACTAAAAATTCATTAGATAAGGAAAGCCATAATCTCTCAGTAATGTTCTTCAGTAAGAGAGCATACGAAGTACTTAAAAGAATTATTTTGAGTAAGCACGAAAAGAGGTCTCTTCTTCTTCCAGAGGAATACAAAATTCGAATAAACAGTAAATGTACATTATTAATTTCTTACAGTATCAACAAGAATGACCATGAACAGACCACGGGGCACTCTCTCATTAGGTTAATAATTAATGAAATTCATAACGCAAAGCTAGGTAGAGATGTCGGGGAAGTTTTAATTTCAAGTCCATTAATTAGTGGTGAAATTATTGAAAACTTATTAAGATCATTAGAAAATAATGCAAAAGCAAGGATCCTTGTTAACTATGAACAAAGTGAGAATATCGACGAAAATACTAGAAAAAACATAGAGAAATATGGAGAGATAAAGGCTATAAGGAAACTCTATCACAGATTTATCATTATTAGAGATATAGTTTTTATTACCTCATCAAATTTAACAATAAGAGGAGCCATTCAAAAATACGCGCTAGCTCTTATGATCAGAGATCATAAAATTTCATCTAAACTTAAGAAACACTTCAGCAAGCTATGGAACATTATTGCAGAAGATCTAAAACCGCCAAAAAGAATGAAACAATCAAAGCACTCTAAGCCCGCTCCTAAAGCACCAATTCCTAGCTTGGTAAACCCAGGAAAGATTAAACAAATAGGTGTAGGACCAAGAGAAACACCGAAAAAAATATCAAGGCATCACGAACCACTTGTTAGAGAAAAGAAGAGATATCCAAGAAATATTAAAATTGATCTTAAAATAAACGAAGAAAAAATCGCTGAAATATCACAACGAACTAAATCATTTTGCTATATATTAACAAAAGATGATAAGATAAATCTTAATCTCATACTTAGCCCACTTAAGGGGAGTAAAAAAATCAAGAAGATCGAGATCTATTCACCCGATTCTGAATCAGAAATAATATCAGCTCTCCAAAGCACTTTTGAAAAAACACTAGAGATTAGTACATCTAGCGCTAAGCGAAATATAAAAGTACATCTTTCTGTAAATGAAAAAGAGGTCGTCTATCTTATCAGTATTGGAATACTTAAGGTCAATATTGAACCAGATAAAAACAAATATGCGCAGGGGGAGAAGATAACAATCAAATTAACTAATCAATTGGAAGATCGGGAATATAA
>JALWRR010000063.1 GCA_026993975.1 Promethearchaeati archaeon
TCAATAAAAGACAGAAATAGTGCGGGCATGCGTACCATGTACTTGTTTTAAGTGGTTGGAAGCGCTTGTTTTTGTCTCTCACAAAGAATCAGGAATGCATGCTACTGCTTTATATATGTAAAAATATTGTATTTCTCAAGATTATTCCTGATTTAGAGGAAGAAATAGATGTTGGGAGAGTAATCTCTTATGGTTAAGGATCTTAGAGTTGCTATTATTTCTGATAGCAGTTTGCCTGATGCTAGAGTAGAGCGTACAGCTTTAATTTACTCTCATGTTTTTAATCTTGAGTCATATCTTATAGCTCCTGGAAAACCTAGTATAATTGAAACAATTGTTAAGAGACTTGGGTTGAATCCTCCGCTCCACTTTGTTGAGGGGTTTCGTTTCCATAAGTTAGCTAGGGTTGGTATTGCTAAGTATTATAATAGAGTTATGGATGGATTTAAAAAAATGTTGAGAGAGATTGATCCAGATCTTGTGCATGCTCACAACATATTTGTGGCTAAGATAGTTAGTGATTTGGGTTATGATTTTGTTTTGGATGATCATGAATTATACTCTCTTAAAATCATGGGGAGGATTAAAAAAACTAAATTGCTAGGGTATTTGAAATCTAAAGCTAAGTCATTTATCTGGAGGAGATGGGAGAAAGAGTTATCAGAGAGAGCTAAGTATATACTTGTGGTAAGCAACTGGATGAAGAATTATTATGAAGATGTTTATGATACTGAGAAAGTATCTGTTGTACCGAGTTTTCCAATGCTTATCGAGCTAGAGGTAGCGGATAGAATGAGTATCGATAATTCATTAATCAATATGATTAATAGTGAAGATAATAGATTAAGAATTACTTATGTTGGGAGTGATCCAATTAGAAAGAAGTTCCCATACACTGATCTCGAATACATGGTGCCTATAGTTAAAAAATTGATAGATAAGATAGATTTCTACATAATTGGCATAAGAGAGGCCAAGCAGATAGATTCAAATATCTGGAGCTTAGGCTATGTTGAACACTTAAAGTTGCTTAATGTGTTGAGAAGAATGAATGTCGGAGTCTGTGCTTGGCTTCCTCACCCATTACATGTCTATATAAATCCGAATAAGGCATATCTATATGCGCATGCTGGCCTAATTCAAGTCATTACCTCAACTCTAAAAGAAGTTATTAGATATATTGGGGATTTCTCTGTAATAATAAATGATCCAATAAATGAATTGGAAAAAGTGCTAATTGATCTTTATCATAGAGTCAATGAACTGGAGAGCTTAAGAAGCGATATAATTGATTTCGCTAGAAGAAAGCTCGTGTTAGATAATTACTTCAGCATTTTCAATAAAATTCTAAAAGAACTCTGATGTTTTTAAGAATGCTTGGAGCGTTGGACTTAACTTATTCACTTTTCTAGATGTTTTAGAATATCTTTTAATGATGTATATTCTTTTGTTGCCTTAAGAAGCCATATATTCCTCTTTTTAGCCTCCTCAACGAGATCAGGTGTAGGCAACGTTACGTACAGCACAAATATAACTCTCTTTCTGAGGAGATGCGGGTACTTTTGCTTAAGTAGTTTAAACTTCTTCTCTAACTCATCTATAATCCTAGTACCAGCTCTTAAACTAGCTTCACCAATTACACACCAATCACCACTAACTCCATAGAGATTAATCTCAGCCTC
>JALWRR010000064.1 GCA_026993975.1 Promethearchaeati archaeon
TAATAAGGAAGCATCGTATGTTCTAGTAGACACTCCTGGTCAACTAGAGCTCTTTGCTTTTAGGGAGTTGGGAAGCAAAATTATTTCTAATTTGAGTAAGGAAGATAGCATAGGTATATTCATAATAGATTCATCATCTATCGAGAAGCCTTCGGATGCTGTAATGGCTATGCTTTTAACTTTAGCTGTACGATTTCATCTTGATATCGAGGTCGTTATGATTCTGAATAAGATCGATTTAACGGGCCATAGAGTGATGGATATGTTTAGGAGATTATATTCTAATCCAGGAGTTTTCATTGATCAGATAGAAAAAGAGGCATCTGGTCTATTAGCTGAGATGAGTAAGGAATTAGTTGACATTATAAGGGATTTTCTTCCACCAGCGAGAGTTATAGGGATTAGTGCGTTGAAAAAAGATAATTTAGATGATGTCTTCTCAATAATACATGACGTTTTTTGTGGATGCGGGGACTTAATGTAATGTTTTATTTTTAGAAAAATTAATGCAGATAAAAGGTCTCAATTGGTGATGCTAGTGAATATTTTTTCTGATTTTGGCTGGATTCTTATAGATTCCCAGAAATTCGAGCATGATGTAGTAATTGATTATAATGGAAATATTTTCGAGAGACCAAAATACTTATCAAGCAGCAAGAAGAGCATCTATGGGCACACTCCCTTTACTCTAAATGAGTTAATGGAGATAATTAGTAGGGTGGGTGATTTCGATACAATCATTATAGGTACTGGTCAATATGGAGCTATGCCCGTTGAGGAAGATGTTAAGGAATATGTCAAGAGCATAAATAAAGAGCTAATCATAACAGATACCCAAAAAGCTATAAATGAGTTTTTAAATAGGGTAAACAAAGAGAAAGTCATCGCTATTTTCCATGTAACATGTTAGAGATTCATAATAATAGGTGAATAGAATTGAGCTTCATGGAAATAGCAATAGATTTAATTGATATTATCGCAATTGTAATCAGCTTTATCTACGTATTTTTAGTGATTGGCATCGTGAAAATTCTGAAAGATACGCTTGATACAGAGACTCGAAGAAAATTAACGCATACTTTAATGGGTGTTTGGCCGCTATTATGGTTCCTGTATCACCATATGTTCGCTGCATTCTTGGTCCCTCTAATAGTCACAGTACTACTTGCTTTAGCGCCTAAGAGCATGAGAGAATTATTCTCTGGAGGAGAGGAAAAACATATAGGATTGGTTCTATACGCCTTATCATTCACCATAATGACTTACTTCTTCTTTATGAACTGGATTGGCGCATCCGCGATATTTGTTCTAGCATTCGCAGATGGTATCGGTGGATGGGTCGGTAGAAAGAAAGGAAAACACATGTATAAAGTCCCATGGGCAAAACCTAAATCTCTAGAGGGAAGTTCAGGAATGTTCTTAGCATCCTTAGTATCTATCGCCATAGCTCAACTCATCTTTCTTGGCTATATAGATCCTCTAGCAATCGTGATCGGCTCTATAACAGCTACAATCATAGAAGGAATTTCTCCAAAGCACTCAGATAACATATTCATACCGTTGATACTGGCTGGAGTCCTGTATATTATGTAATTTATCTCATCCGTATCATTATTTTTTCGAAGTTGGTCGGAGTTTTTTTATCACCTCCGTTTAAACATTTTCTTGACATTACTCGTT
>JALWRR010000065.1 GCA_026993975.1 Promethearchaeati archaeon
GAATTAGTGAGAATGGCTTAATCTTTATTGGGGCGATATTATTTCTATCAATAGGGTTATTCTCACCCCTCATAGTTGGTTTGGGATTCAGGAAGCTCGGAGGAAAATTTGGGAAATACGTGAGGGAAAAAGATTTGGTAAGGAAGATTAAGAGTGAGATTATTGAGGCTAGTTATAGAAAAGAAAGAATAAGTTTTGGAAACTTGGCGATAAAATTCAACATAGATGAACTATTAGTGATAGTGGTTTATAAGGAATTATTAAGAAGCGGGTTCATTAATCCCTAGAAGTTTACTTTTAAATCTAGAACTTTCTTTTAGTTTATTTAAACGAATTCTCATCCATGAATAAAAATTTGTAAAAATTAAGCTATGCCTTGATAATTTCAAAAATAATGGATTTAGAATTTTTTAGGGAAGAGTTGAGCATTAATAGCCACTATAACCGTGCTAAGAGACATGAATATTGCTCCTATCGCTGGCGATAGTAACAACCCGAAACTTATTAAAGCTCCAGCTGCGGCGGGTATAGCGAAAGCATTATAGCCAGTGGCCCATATTAAATTCTCTATCATTTTTCTATACGTTAACTTAGATAACTTTATAACCGAAACAACATCTCTAGGATCATTCCTGACAAGGATAATGTCCGCTGACTCTATCGCTATATCTGTTCCCGCGCCAATAGCTATCCCTACATCTGCTTGAATTAATGCTGGAGCATCATTCACACCATCTCCAACCATAGCTACTCTTAATCCTCTGCCTTGCAGTTCCTTTATAATATTTACTTTCTCGTGAGGTAATACTTCCGCGAAAACTTCATCTATTCCTAGTTTGGAAGCCACGTCCTGCGCTGTGACTTTATTATCACCAGTTAACATTACGCATTTAATCCCCATTGCTTTTAATTCCCTGATAGCCTCGATTGATTCCTTTCTAATCACGTCTCCAAGAGCTATAGCTCCAATAACTTTTTTATTTAAAACTAGGAACACTGTTGTCTTGCCACTCCTCTGTAGCTCTAGAACTTTCTCATTCTCGATCTTAATGTTATTTTCTCTCAAGTATCCTGGACCAACAACCATTACTTCATTATTGTTGATTAAGCCTTTCACTCCAATACCAGTTATAGATGTGAAATCTTTAACTTGAGGAATATTGATTCCCTCATTCCTAGCTTTTTCAACAATGCCTGTAGCTATTGGGTGCTCTGAATTACTCTCTAGTGCGGCAGCTAGCCTAAGAATATCTTTTTCATTATAATCACTATCTAATGAAACTATATCAGTTACAGCGAATCTACCCTCAGTTAAAGTCCCCGTCTTATCAAAAACAATAACTTGGATATCCTTAGCAGCTTCAAAAGCCCTCTTATCCCTAATTAATAGACCGTTCTTAGCTGACCTAGCTGTAGAAACCGAGACAACTAGAGGAACAGCGAGACCAAGAGCGTGAGGACAAGTTATAACCATAACAGTAACCATTCTCTCAAGAGCGAAAACTGCTTCAGCTCCTAGAAAGATCCATGTTAATAGTGTGACTGTACCAGCTATAATAGCTATTATCGTTAATACTACTGCAGCTTTATCAGCTAGACTCTGCATTCTAAGCTTTGTTGCTTGAGCTTCCTCCATCAACTTAATTATCTGACCTAGATATGTTTCTTTACCCGTCCTCTGTATTCTTACTCTTATTGCTCCTTCTAAGTTTATTGACCCTCCTATAACTACTTCACCAGTCTTCTTGGTGACGGGTTTTGATTCACCAGTAAGCATTGATTCATCAACAGAAGTGATACCGTCAACAATTACGCCATCAGCGGGTATCCTTTCCCCAGGCTTAACTAGAACTATGTCTCCTGGCTTTAATTCCGATAAGGGAACATCAATAATTTCATTATTCTCTCTAACTAAGTGGGCAATCGATGGTAATAGTTTAGTTATCTCTTCTAGTGCTTTAGAAGCACCGATTACAGCTTTCATCTCAATCCAATGTCCAAGAAGCATAATATCAACTAAAGTAGCTAGCTCCCAGAAAAAGGTTTTCCCAGGAATCAAGAATAATACAGCGGCACTATATATGTATGCAACAGAGATAGCTAACGCTATAAGCGTCATCATTCCTGGTTTACGTGATGACACCTCGTTTATCAGGCCTTTTAAGAAGGGGTAACCACCATAAAAGTAAACTATTGAAGCAATAATAAAGATAATGTACTCAGAGAATGAGAAAACTAGAGTGTATCCAAGTATCCCCTGTATAAACGGTGATAATATTATTAGTGGGATGGTTAGAACAGTAGATATGATAAATCTCTTCTTGAAATCCTCCATCATCATTTTGTGATGAGAAGTTCCTAGCGCTTCATGCTCATGATCCATTTCACTTGCAGAAGCTTCATGTTCATGTTTATTATGGCTCACGTGTTCGTGCATGATCAATTACCTTTATTACAGATCTATATGAACTATTGGTTTCTTAATATATAAAAATTTTGATATGTTCTTATTATGACATAGCATGAATTTTAGCTAATTAAATCAATATTGATTTATTTATTTTCAGATAGTAATACTTAAAAAATTAAGTTACAAAGGAAGTTTATATAAATCAATGATAATTTTCTCAAGGTAAAGTTAATGAAAATTAGGGTGAGTATTGTTCTCCCACTTTTATTAATTATGTTATTACTAGCCCCTATATCTGAATCTAGGGCAGTACTAGCTGATAGAGGCGCGATCACTAACAATCCGGGCATTATTATTTATGAGCCAGCTCAACTAGCTGTGATATCTTGGTATGGTGGAAGAGAGATACTGTATCTCTCTTCTGTATTGAAGATTCCTTATGACGAAAAAGTAGAGATAGTTGAGATTTTACCACTACCCTCCGTGCCGAAGATAGAGCTAGGAAATAAGAAGGTTTTCGAGAATCTCAGTAATTTAATGAGCCCCCCTGTAATGACTCATGGAGAGAAAGGTCCTGGCTCTGGTGAGGGAGGCGTTATTTTTAATAGGGTTCTTGGCCCTCATAACGTGACTCTGATCTATGTTAATGATACTGATTATTTCAGGACTGTTATTCGGGGATTCTTCACTAATACTAGTAATCCTATATACATTAGGGATTACATTATTGATTTTTACATAGAGAAGGGTTACAGGTATTTTGCGGTTGACGTAATTACTTTGCATCCAAGTGATCAATTAGTTATGGTTGAACCGATAATATATGAATTTGATACTCCCAAGCTCTATTACCCAATGATGATATCGAAACTAAATCATGGTTACTTCAAAGCTAAATTATTCATTATTACTAGTTGCTATCTCTCAATCAGAATCTTTGATGCATTGAATGTTAAGGTGCAGATATATAATGCGAAACCATTCTGGAGATGGGATTTATCAAGAATTGACTCTAGATTAATTAAGTTGTTTCCATTCTGGATGCCTTATATCTACGTTAACTACTTTGAAATAACTGGTGTTTATTCCGCATTAAGCGATAAGGATCTCGAGATAAGTATCACTGATTATTACGGTGTTGTCCAAGTAATTGTTTTTATAACTATTCTCTTAGCTTACTCATTAATGCTGATTCTCAACAAGAAAGTGAATATTAACTTCATCAAACAGAACATTAAGTCACTCTCACTATACTCACTACTAGTATTTATCCCGTTAATAATCTATTTTAGTAATATTCCATATGTTTATCTTAGCCAATATGCATCATCAATAAATGATTACGCAACGTGGATGAACATTGAGAAAAGCGAACTTGTTATTAATAATGTTCGCTTAGTGGTGAGTATTCTAGTTTTTTATTTCCCGCTCTTATCTGTTCTTGGTTTAACGTTCTTTTATTCAAAATTAAAAATATTGCTGGGAAGTGTAAGGAATGTTTCTTTCTGGAGGAATCCACCAGTAATTAGTATTATAATTGCATCTATTTATACTTACGTAGTATCGATTCTTATCACTTATGTGTACCTCCTAATGTATCCCTACGAAGCATCATCAATAATAGTCTCAACAACAATGACCGCCATTATATTTGTCTTAATACTAGTTATTTTCATAATAGCGTTCTCAATAATATCTATTAGAAGTAATAATGACACTGATTACGTGTTCTGGAATAATCCTGGTCACGTGTTCCTAGTATCACTGGATCTATACTTATTCCTGCTTTTAGGATACTTAGCGTTCGCTATCTTTATAGATGATTTCTACGACTACATGTTCTATGCATACTTAATTTTCTTTATATGGGCAATGATTCTACTAGTTACAATGCTGACTTTAATTATCTTAAGATATGTTTCGCAGCTCAGGACATAAAGCAATAGTACTTTTTACTCAAATCTCCCTTATTTTTTATGACTTGATGAAAGATCATAGCGCTTTTTTATGATTAGGCACATGTAGATTTAAAATAGGAAATAATTATTGATTCTTAAGCAATATCTCTAGTTAGGTAAATAGTCATGATGGATATATCTTTCTGGATACTATTAGGGATTCTGCAGGGATTCCTAGAGTGGATACCTGTAAGTAGCGAGGCATTCCTATTTATTCTAGCAATTCTTTACGGTGTAGATATTACCCAAGCTCTAGTGATAGCAATCCTCATGCATTTCGCTACCAGTATTGCTGCAATAATTTATTACCGCTATGATTACTGGAATGTACTCAGATTCGCTTTAAGATTAGAGCGGGAAACAGTATCTAGAAACCTCTTCTCTTACTTCATTATTGCTGGGGGCTTAACATTGCTCATAGGTGTCGTGATTTATTACGCGTTATTAAGCTTATTGAAAGCCCTAAAATCCATTATTGAGTTAGGCTCCGTAATAATGATGATTATAATTGGCTTGCTTCTAATTATCGTAGGGTTAATAATGAGGAGCGCGAAGTTAAGAACACATTACAAGAGTATCATTGATATGAATCATAGCGATAGCGTTATCCTTGGCATAGCGCAGGCTTTTTCCGTGTTACCAGGAGTATCTAGATCGGGAATCACTATCTCCGCACTACTGTTAAAGAATTATGATCAGGAAAGCTCAATTAAATTATCGTTTATAATTGCACCTATCGTGATTATTCCAGCCACAATATTTGAATTAATAATGAATTATAATTCGTTCATTAACTCGATCTGGGGATACCTCCTTATCTCAGAATTAATCGCGTTCCTTACTTCTCTACTGGCAATTAAATTCATGACTTCTCTAGCTAAGAAATTAGATTTCTCCAAATTCATGATTACGATAGGGTTAATAATTATGGTGCTTAATATAGTGTATGTTTCAATACTTTAGGGAGCCTCTTAGCATTTCTTATCTCTTATTTTTCATTAAGACTTGATTTATAGCCCCGAAAATCATTTCTAAAAGTTCTTCAGAGCTAACCCTCGTAATCTTAATGTTATACCCTATGTAAACTCCCTCCGTTATCTGATTAATCCTCCTTAATAATTTAATCGGATTCCAACCCAGGAAATCCTCAGTTATGTATCCGTGAAGAGGATTTATTATTATTGTTCTTATCCCTCTTCGCTTCAATAAGTGAGCGACATAGAGTGAGTCACCGAAACCGTAAATAGGGCACTCCTCATAATACTCCTCGGGTACCTTTAATTCCCTAAGAGGAACATTGGCTAAACCATCAGTAATAATTATCATTAACGGGATGATATCAGGATTCTTCCTTCTCTCCAACTCTAGAATCCTCATACCTCTAAGCATACCAGAAGCTAGCGGAGTCATCCCACCAGCAATAATTCTCTTGAAATGCTGCTTAATAATATTTATGTTTGTTGATGGGTAAACAAGCACCGTTGCTTCCTCACCAGAACAAGCAATAATCCCAATCTTATCCCTCTTCCTCCAAGCATAGGTCTTTAAACGCACGAGAGCCTCACTTATTTTTGAGAATATAGGTTGCATGCTCTCACTAATATCTAGAACAATCATTAAGACCAATTTAGCATGCTTAACTCTAACTCTAGTTTTCACGTCATCCAGCTTGATCACTGGCTTATTATTATGGATATGACCCTTAATAATCGAAGTCACAACACTCTGCAACACAGCTATATCCCTTATCTCCTTCTCAACCCCCTTATAATCCACAATTATGCCTTGACTCATCCTAGTTAACCGCAACACTCTACGCTTATTATAACCACGAAAAACCCTAGGACCCTCCTTCCAAAGCACATAGAAATCTCTCCCAGCAGTCTTCCCACTTAAATCCTTCCTACTTATCTCTATGGGTTCACCAGTTAACTCCTCTTGCCTTACATCACCAACCCTAATTAGCCTCTTAGCTATACCACGTAGCTTCACGTTCACCCTTCTAAAGAACTTTTCTCCAACAGATTGGGACTTCTCAGATTCCCTAACACCCCTAGCCTTCTTCTTACCCTTAAAATTAAGCGGGAACCATTGATGTCCCTCAAAGAGCCTACCTAACCTACTACTTTCAGTATCCTTATCACTGAACCCTATAAAATCTTTCCTTGATTTCCTCGGAGTTTTCTTAAGTTTTAGTGGGGCTCCTTCCTCAACTTTTTCCTTGCTCACGAAAAAACTTCCTGGCTTTTTTAACAGCTTGCTCAAAAGCTTTATCTATCTCACTTATAGTTGGTGGTCCAAGAGAACCTAGATTCCTAGTCCTATGGCCTAGAGCGAGTTTAGCAGCCTTAACAATGTCTTCCTGAGTAACCTCTTCTCTTCCTTCGTAAGCAGCTATAGTCCTGGCGGTTATAGCGATGACGATGTCTGGTCTATGACCATCAACCCTAAGTGTTTTGCATAACTCAGCGATCAAGAATAATTGCTCATCACTAATCCTCACTCTATTCAATATTTCTCTAGCTCTATTGATCTTCTCTCTAAGTTCCTCCTGAGCTTTACTCCATTTATCCCTGAAAG
>JALWRR010000066.1 GCA_026993975.1 Promethearchaeati archaeon
CGGCTTCTATTGTATCTATAGGAAGAGGTCTCTCTGAGTGGTTTATTAGTGTGCCGACAGCCCCAGATAAGCGTACTGCTTCAGGTAATATGCTTCCAGTATGAGCTCCAGGCTTTACAGGATCTATGTGTTGTGCGAATACTAATGTTCTTTCAACGATCTGTGCGACTCGAAATATGTCTGTTGGTTGAACAGCGATGGCGAATGTTATTGAATCATATGAGTTGGCTATATCCTCAATTATCTCTGTCAATCTTAATGCGTTTTCTCCAATTCCCTGTGGATAGGCTTTATAATTAACTATTATTATTGGTGGGTTAATTATCGTTTTTTTCTCCTTCTTTAACGCTTCGGTAATCATTTATCATACCTCTTCATCGGAATTTAAATAAAGCTAAGTGAATGTAATAAGGTCTAAAATCCCATTTAAGTTCTTTTATGATTTTATTTAGGAAGATTCATTAAAAAGAAGCAAGGAAATTATTTTAAGGTTCATAACGCATTAGAAAACTATTTATTTGAATGAGAGATAGAAATTATATATCAAGGATTACTCGAGAGTGGTGCTTGATTTGAACGAGAAGAAAACCATAACGGTTGAGAAGAGCAAAGAAGAGGAGGTTGTTGAGTTACCTGAAGTTGTGGTATTGTATTTCCAGAGAGCAGATAATTTAAAGAAGACAGTCAGCATTAGGACCACTACTAATGATGCTATGGAGCGTGTAGTTATGGTGGCTGCGGAGAAATTAGGTATTGGTTCTGGAAGAATCGGTTTAACTGGTGGTGGTGTTCCAATAGCTTTCGTTGGAAAAACGGTCGGCCAAGTTCTTAAGGAATATAATACTGTTTCATTCCACATTAGTTCAGCTGATATGCTTGGGTGATTTTGAGAGGAATATTTTGCATGAAGCTATATTTCCTTCATTTTTATGGCGGTTAGTAGGGAGGATTATTAGTGATGATCAATTAGAGAGAGCATTCTATATTATTGGTTTAGCATGGCGCGGTATCCTAATTATTTATGATCTGGTAGAATTCAAGTACATAGAACGAAATAAAACTCATGTTATAGGCGACCCTCATCAAAAAGCGTTATTAATCCAAGCAATACCACCAGGACTAAAGTTGCTCGGGATCCTCCATTCACATCCATTCGATAAAGGTAAACCAGATTTCTCAACTATTGATCTAAGAGATTTCAGTAACTTTGGAAACGGATTATTCATAGTTTTATCTGGTAGCTTAGAGTATAACGCGGTTTTTATGTCTGGTAGAGAAAGCAAGGAATGCCATATCACTATTAGAGAGCTAAGGGATCATGAGAAACCTAGAATACTAATTGTGAATAATAGATGGAAACTGATTGTTCCCATGGGCTTATCTAAATGGGAATTAGAGAAATATGCTCCAATTCAC
The DNA here is from genome assembly GCA_026993975.1 of Promethearchaeati archaeon. GTDB lineage: Archaea > Asgardarchaeota > Njordarchaeia > Njordarchaeales > Njordarchaeaceae > Njordarchaeum. The sequence continues at coordinate 1,417 of JALWRR010000066.1, forward strand.
TTAAGTGAAGCAATATCACGGGAGGTAATTCTAGGTAGAATTAAGGTTAGTGAGACATCTGCTGATTTAGCATTACCAGATTATTTTGATGTTATTAAGTCCTGGAACCCATTTAAGATACCTTACAGGTTATATCTTCAGGAGAGTACCGAAGATGTTTTAAATGAGATAAAGTTAATAATACGATACATATTTAATTACAAGGATTGTGAATTAATCTTACATAAAGATGAGAGGGAAGCAGTCATACATAAGTGTGATGGGCGATACATATGAGTTGGGAATGGGAAGAAGAAGAGGAAGAGGAGAAGAAGGTTAAACCTAAGGAGAAGGGAATAAGAACTCCTCCTACTGGAGCTGGATTATTGAGATTCTATGAGGAGGAAACGGCTGGAATAAAAATTGGTCCTGTTGCAGTAATATTGCTTGCAACAATATTCGTGACAATAATTACTTTAGCTTGGGTCTTAGGTTAATTTAGTTCTATTTATTAGAGGCATTTTTCGCTAGGGGATAGTTTATGGAGAAGCTCAAGTCAATTGACGAGATCATTGCTAAACTAAAGGAGCTTCATGAGGTAGAGTGTGGTAAGGGAATAGATTATCCTTGTGTAACATGCTTGGAGTGCCCTAATGCTGATTATCATGAATATTATCTTGAGAAATTAAATCTCATAATGAAATGGACCGCTAACTCAGCAATCATATCTATTAAACTTCCTCTAAGAGATTATCTCGATGAATTCCTTTACAAGGAGCTTCTAAAAGAACTTTCAAGAAGATTCAATTTCATACTTGATAAGCCCGAAGAAGATTCGCATATATCTCTATTCATAAAGGATTCTGATGTACGCGACAACATGAAAATGAGGCAAATAGAGGCTTTCCTGAAGAAGGATTTGAAAGAATTAATGGGTATGATAACGAAAGGTAGGATTCTGATAAAGGATTGGGCTAGATATATGGTTGATAAAACGTCAGCATCGAAGATAGGGCTGGAGAAAGAAGCGTAAAATTATTGCTTTTCAGCCAACTTTTTCATTTTCTCAATGTAGTACTCGGTATCTATCTCAATGACTCCAGGTAACTCGTTCAAGAACTCTATTATTCTCTTACGGGCTTCTGGGATTTCTTCTCTTGTCCTTACTCTTATCTCCACTTCTATATAGTTTCCTAAGGAAAAAGCCTTATTTTTATAGACGCCCTGAACAGAACATAAAACGACCTCAATATCATCCCGCCATAAGAACCAACCATTCTTCCTCTTAAACGCACTAACAGAGAAACCTAATTTGCTTAGCACTCTAGTGATGTCACCACTAACGTTAACCTCTAACTCCTCTCTAGCAGTTCTATCATCTGAAATCATTGCTCCTTTATAAGTCAAAACTACATTACTTTCAGCCCCCTTTTTCTCTAGCCTTACTCTTAACTCCTCATCAGATTCCCCAAAGTCTCTACATGGATGGTTAAAGTAGTTGTCCTCAGCAACGTATTTTACAGCTCTAAAACCTAGTTGCTTAACTAAGTAATTGTAAAGCTCACTAATAGAACTAATCCTTGCCTTTAACTCAACCTCAAACATGATGCATCCCTATTATCAAGAATAAAATGAGAGATCTTTTATATATTGTAGATTCTGATAAATGAACCCTCGCTATACAGAACTTGATTATATTTGGGTTAGAACCTTTATGTTAATCTTCTCTAGCTCCCTTCTCCTAGCTATGATGTTTTTATCAAATGTCGCAAAACGATTTGCTTTAAGAACTCTGCAAGCGGATACATGCAGTAAGTCAAGTGTTCTTAATTTCAAGACGCTGGATAATTTGAACGCCTCTATAAGAATCTTGTTAAAATCTGTTTTCATTATTAATGCACCTGTCTCATTGATCGAATATATAGCAAAAGCTTGAGGATCCTCTATATTACCTCTAGAGAAAACAGATGCAAGTTCTATTTTCGTTAATTCACTAACTACCTTAGTCTCATTCTTGATTAATCTAATTAATTTTTCAGCATCTAAATGGTTGGGATCTTTCTTATCGATGTACGAAATTATAACATTAGTATCTAAGTAAATCATCTCGCTCTATCCTCTACCAGCAATTCATTCAATTTACCATGCTCTAATCTAACTTTCTTCTTCTCTAACTCCTTAACTTTCTCATACACTCTATCCCAGAACCCCACTTCTTTCTTAATCTCCTCTAATCCTTTCTCAATCATCAAATTGAACGCGTTAGACCTACTTTTAGCCAAACCATATTTAACCATTTTTTCAGCTAGTTCAACTAGTTCCCTCTTCACTTTAATCGAAATTGTAACAGACATTAATGGTACACCTATTATACCTATGTTTACCTTACCTTAAATCTTATCGTTCGCTTAATTATTTAAACCTAAACTCTCTTATATCGCTATAAACTCGCTTTAATTAGAGAAAAATAGAGCATCCTAATCATCACACAAGAATTAGGAAAGATTGCTTATAAACATCCAAAAAACGGGTCGCTGAATAGTAGTCAAATGTCGAGATTTGTTGAATTACCCATAACGTCTGACAGAATACTATAAAATTTTTCCCCATATACTTTTTGGGTGTTGTCATGTTGCGTGAGGTTTACAGATTTCGTTTCCCAAAGGATTATGGCGGCGTTTTCCCAACGGGCAGGCCCGTTTATGGCGGTTATGTTTACACTGTCGATGGTAGGAATCGTGTTGTCGGTGTTTTAGACTTGGAGTCCGACAAGTTTACCACTTTGAGTCTTGATGTTCCTTCTAACACCAAGGTTAGGTATGTTAGGTCGGTTGCTTCTGGGGACGAACTCTACGTTCTATTTGAGGTGCGGGGCAGAAAAGTTGACAAGTCTATTTTGCTCTACAGAATCAAAGATTTAAGAGTCAAGAAACTTTGCTTCCTTAGAATCCCCCAGGCAGATGTTATGTTGCGGGACAGCATAACCGAAGCCTTCCTAATCGACATTGACTTCGACGGCAAAGAAGAATTCGTGTTTACCTCATACAAGAGAGTCTTCACTGTAGAGAACGATTGCCTCAAATACTTGTTTGATTTCGTAGGCTACAAGAAAATGACCCGTGTAATGGACATCGCCGTCGACCCAGTAAGCAAGGTCATCTATACCACTTATCTCGGATGGTTCATGGCTGGCAGGAGAGAAATTCTATCATTCAACAGCAAAGGCGAATTCATAAAAAAGTACCATTTTGGTTCACTCTTAGCCTGCCTAGATGTATTAACGAGAACATACTTCATTAAGTTAATTAGAAAAAACGAGGACATATTCATGTTCCTCTTCAACAATCCTAGGTCTAGCAGTATTTTCGCTGTCAAAAATTTTTCCAAGAATTATCTGTGGTACCTTAAGCCCTACACTTATCCCTATGTGTTCTTGGATGTCGATGGCGATGGCGAAGAAGAAATATTCTTAGCACAGAGAAATTTAACCGTTATTGATGATATTTTTACGTCAAAGCCCAAGGTGATCACTGTGGCTAAAAAGTTTGCAGAGGGATACCTGATGGAAGGGGATTTAACAGCTGATGGGGAGAGGATATATTTGATTGACTACAAGTATAAATGGGGTAGAGACTTGAGACAGACTCTATACGTGTTTGAACCTAGTGCGTAGAAACGGGTTCGATAGCTTATTTGGTGTCTAGAGAAAGAGTTCACGTTTCTGCATCAGTAATTTTGCACTGATTGAACAGACTTTTAGACCGTGTTCGTTGACTCGATAACCTGTTTAATTGGTTTCTATAACCTATACTGATGTCTATTAGACGTTATTTAATTGGTTTTTTCGACTCCTTCTGCAGTCGGATGATGATAGTTGAGCTTTCATAGAGAATAAATGTTGGACACTACCAGAGATACTGATCCAGATGCAGACTTATTCGAGCTTATGGATTATTAAGGGGTAAATCGAGGCGGCATTCTGTTCCCTAGTTAGTGTACTGGTTTAACTGGCTAGCTCAACGTGTCATATCCCGTTGACTCTGAATATCCTATAGGCATTACAGAGATGACAGTAAGCTCGAAGATAGACGACATTCCCTCCGGTATATAACTCACACGGTGTAATAAGTCTACACGTAGAATTTCCTTCCCTATTAACATACGTAATGATAAGATCACGATTTTCCCTGATAGCATTAGCAATGATTCTCACATTAGGAGGAGAACGAGACTGCTTCCTAGAATGCAAAATTAGGGTGATAGTGTTCTCATTAGAGGATTGCACCCACTGTCCACTATGATGGACTAATAGGCACTTAAGGATTCTTGCGCCCTCCCTAGTCACCTTATACCTACGTATTGAAGCCTTAACTATGAAGTAAGGTTCAACGTCGTTCGTCAGTGTTCTAGTATATGTTAAGGACATTTTTCTTGCACCTCAATTACTTTTTTAGCATAGTAGCCCACCAACACAGCAAATAGCAATGTTTAAAGAAATCGATTAATAAAAAGTGTCTTAAAATGGTTTGTCAAAAATTTTACTTGCTTATTAATCTAATAATGTATGAATTGATATAATGTCTCGTATTGCTAAATGCGCTTGGTAATTATTCTTCTCGCCTCATTATTTCGTAGTATGATAGGAGATCTCTCTGTTTTTTAGTTGGCATTACTATGTATTTCCTTTTCCTATGGAAGTACATTATTATTTTGATTAAAGGCATTCCGCGAAAGATCAGGTAAGCAGCAAGAATCATTGATGCCATCGTCGGCTCGTCCTCACAAACCACAGCTGTTGGTTCAAAGTTATCTATGTTATTATGTATCCAGCTAGAGATCTCATCTAGTTTCTCTATAGAATATTGAATAGTTGGATCGAATTCCTCAAATCTAAATTTGAGCCTAAAAACCTTGAACTCATCATATCTCCTAGCTTCTTCAAGATCTCTAACTAGAATTAAAACCTTCCTTATACCATTACTGCTCCAAGTATATGCTTCAGCTCTAGTTACTGGACCATATGAACCCGCTAGGACACCCCAGATGATCCAGAACATTCAATCACTAAACAGAACTTACTTATATTGTAGAAATGGAGAGGGAGGCAATATAAAGCTCCCTCTTTAGAAATATTTTACTGGAATATTAAGCTCCTTTATTTTCTCTAAAAGAGCCTCAGCCTCCTTATCTGATAGCTTGATCGTGTATAAGTAACGCTTTGTCCTGAATTTAACTTTGACAAAATCTTTATGCTTCTTAACCCTAACCTCGAGAGTCTTGGGAACAATCTCATCAAGTAACTCTACGTCATGTACCTCTTTTGGCATTCACGACACCCCGATACTTTTGTGAAGACATATGTAAATCACTTAGTGATTCTACATAAAAAATTTACGCTCTTATAACTTTTTTGGTTGGTGATCTCTCGCCAGCACAGACACTAATAGACACATAAAATATATATGAAATTTCGTATTACGTATCACGGGGAACCATGCCAGGAAAACGGCCAGTC
>JALWRR010000067.1 GCA_026993975.1 Promethearchaeati archaeon
ATTATAGTTCTCCTGCGCTCTCTAAATCGCCAGTAACTTTTTTGATATAAATTTTTATAGTAAATTCCATTTTACTATTTTTGATATTTTTAGTTAATTAGATTTTACTAAGTGATGATTGTGAGAGAAGCTCTTCTTCAGTGGAATATATGGTGGAGAGAAACTGGGTGGCGTGAGAAATGGATTGAGCGAGAAAAGTATGTTGATGAGAGTATGAGGTTTCTTGGCAAGAAAATTATTGTTCTCTATGGCGTTAGACGAGCTGGTAAAACGTTTATTATGTTTCAGATAATAAGAAAGCTGCTTGAGAGAAAGGTGGATCCCAAGAAGATTGTTTACATTAATCTCGATGATGAGAGGTATCCTAGAGAGAAGGGTGCTTTGGATAATATTCTAGATACCTATTATGAATTAACAGGTGTTGATAGAAATTTCTATGTCTTTATAGATGAGATCCAGAGACTTGCTGAATGGGGTGGGTATCTCAGGAGATTTACGGATCTTAGGAAAGATGTTAAAGTTGTTATCTCCGGGTCTTCAACTGGATTACTTGAACCTGAAATAGCATCTAGGTTGAGTGGAAGAAGAATAGATATCCAGGTATGGCCTTTCTCGTTCAGAGAATTCTTGAAAGCTAGGAATATAGTGGTGAGTGATGATCCATTTTTGCAGTTTGGTGGGGAGCAAGGGGTGATACAACATTACTTGAATGAGTACATGCAGTATGGGAGCTTTCCAGAAGTTGTCCTGGAGGATTCAGTAATTGGAAAATTGAGGTACTTGCACTCGTATCTAAGCGATATATTGCATAGGGATATAGCGGAGAGGCATAATGTGAATGTTCGAAAGTTAAGGGATCTAGCAAAGTTCATTCTAGAGAACATAGGGAATCAGGTTAGGCCATCTAAGCTAGCAAGTTACTTGGATTTATCTAAGCCTACGATATATGATTACTTAAGTTATTTAGAGGAAGCATTCCTAATTTTCCTCGTTGAACCATTTGGATATGGAAAAGAGAAAATCATTGGACTCAAGAAAATTTACTCTATCGATACAGGATTAAGAAACGCTTTAAGTAAGACATCTAGAGATATAGGGAGGCAGGCTGAGAATTTAATATTCCTTCATTTAAGAAAATTCACAGACGAGGTATATTATTACAGGAAAAATAACATAGAGATAGACTTCTTAGCTAACATAAACAAGAAACTATACGCTATTGAATCAAAATGGGAGATAGAGGAAAAAGAAGAAAAGATTAATAAGATAAGAAATATAGCAAAGAAATTAGGTGCTAAATTAATAGTAGTGACAAAAAACAGGATAGGGAATGGAAAAATACCTTTATGGCTATTTCTCTTAACCAAGCCAAAAGATTGGGTAAGGTACGCAAAAGCATAACTCAGAAAGAAACATGTTACCTCTAAAACTCGATTTATAGAGCAAGAACAGGATAATTTCTTTCTGTTGAGTAAGTTATAAGAGAAATAGTTTTGGATTGGAAAAGTCTTAGATTTCTATTCCTAGGAACATCTTTGCCGCTGTTCCAATAAGATATGTCGCGGCAGTAGCTCCAACTATTATTAATACATTCTCTATAGCTTTTCTTTTAACGTCAATTCCGGAAAGAACGCCAGTAAAGATTCCTGTTAGAAAAGCTACTATCGATGATAAGACTACCGCAATCACTGCTACTGTAATGGATGGGACTCCCAGAAACTCAGCGATGAAGAATGGTACTATAGCTGGAAGAGCTCCTAAAACATAATATAATCCTGTTGTTGATGCGACTTCCTTTGGATTAGTAGGTGTCTCCTCAATCACTATGGATCTAACTAGGTTCCCAAGTATCTCAGGTTTCTCCTTAACAGCTTTAATTAGTAGCTCTGCTGATTCTTCTGTTAAGCCTCTTTCGATTAAAGCACTTTTAAGATCTCTTTCCAGTAAGTGCTGTGCGAGTGTTTCTTTTATTTTTATTTCCTCTAAAGCTCCCTCATAGAGATCATTTTGGCTCTTAGATGATAAGTATGCTCCTGAAGTCATAGAGAATGTTCCCCCTACAGCTGATATTAACCCAGCTAGCCCGACAGTTAGAGGTGACGCTATAACGCTTGCTAAACCAATAACTAGTGCTAGGATCTCAACCAATGAATCAGTCATTCCATATATAGCGTCCTTTATCTTCGTTAATCTGGATTTCTCTCCTAGGATCATATCCATGAATACTCCTTCATGCTCAATCTCATCATAAATGATATTCTTGACACTCTGATATAGCTCCTTATCACCCTTAACTGTCTCTAAGAGATTCGAGTACTCAATGTACGCTCCTCTCTCCCCTAACTCAAGATAATTAATCATAAATGTTAATGGTGTTATAAGGGCAATGAATTTGTTCCAGATAATTTTGAGTCTCAGTTTAAATCCTACTTTTAATCTAGTTCCGTAAATTTTCTCAGCTAGAGTTCTCCAGAAATCTGCATGGCCTATCTCCATTTCAGCGAGCTTATCGAACACTTCTTTTTTCTCCCTACTTTTTCTTTTCATAAACTTATAGAGACTCATAGCTATTATTTCATCTTCAAAAAAATCTTTAAGGAGTTTTAGAGGGATCTGCGCTCCCAATTAACCACCCTCCTTTAAAATTCTAACGATATTGTCCACTAACTCATCAACTCGCTTTATTTCTTCCTCATCTATAGCTCCCCTATATTCTACGATAGGCTCTATTAACTCCCATCCAAGCTCCTTAGCTAAATCAATTACTCTGAGATATCCTTTACCAGACCATCCAGAAGACCCCATTACAGCAAACTTCTTTTTCCTTAATCTCTTAGCATATATATAGTACATAGCTGTGTAAGCTGGGAGAAAATACTTACCATCATATGTAGGTGCAGCTAAAACAATGATCTTTGAGTCCCATGCATCAGCCAGTATATAGCTAGGGTGAACCTCAGAAGCATTAAGAATAGATACTGGTATCCCTTCCTCATACAATCTTAAAGCAAGCACACTTACAAGCTCTTCCGTATAACCATACATGGTACCGTAAATAATGGTTACCTTTTTCTTACTCTCATACCTACTTAACTCATCGTACAGTGATATAACCTTATCCTTATACTCCTTGATCACTGGGCCATGGGAAGGCGCAATCAAATTAATATCAAGCCCCTTCAGCTTCTTAAGAGCGTTCTGAGTTGGACCGGTAAACATACCGACAATATTAGTATAATAGCGCTTTAATTCAGCTAAGTACTCATCTAGAACCCAATTATTATCGAATAATCTTCCATTTAGAGCTCCAAATGATCCGAAGACATCACCACTAAACAAGATTTTGTCTGAAGAATCATAAGTCATCATTGTTTCAGGCCAGTGAAGGAATGGAGTTGATATAAATCTTAAAGTTCTTTTCCCGAGACTAATTTCATCTCCATCGCTCACCACTATAACTCTATCGCTATCAATTATGTTGTAGAAATCTGCTAGTAGTTCTTTTCCCTTCTGGGAAACAATGATCTTAGCATTCTTAGCGATTCTATAGAGCTGTGGTAAGGTTCCTGTGTGATCTGGTTCCATATGATTGATAACTATGTAATCTAGATCACTTAGCTGTACAACTCTTTCCAATTTCCTGAAGAATTCTCTTGAGTAATCTACTTTGACTCCTCCCTCAATTAAAGCGTTCATCTCATCTCTTATTAGATAGGCATTATAACTGATTCCATTAGGTATTGGCCATGTAGCCTCAAACAACCTAGTTTTCTTATCATCAACACCAACGTAGAAAACGTCGTTAACTATTTCTTTAACATACATTAAAGACCACCTTTCTAGTTAATTAAATTTAATCGATTTCATTAACTTTAATTTTTCGAATAATCCTCCCAGTTTTAGGGTCAAGAATAAGGAATTTGCCTGAATCAACTCTTTCCTCAGTTTCCCTATTAGTATAGAGAACTATCCATCCATCATAACCCTCATTAATAGGATACTTATCAAGAACAATAAAATTTTCTCCAAGAAATTTACTGAGTCTATCAGCGAAATCTATGAAGTAATCTTGCATACCACATGTTAAGCAGAAGTGCCCCTCAAAGAGAAAGGCTAGGTCTCCTTTATCATTCTCCCCTATAAAGCTAACTATTACCTCTGGATAATAATCATTGTTAAAGTCGCTTATAATCTTTTTTATTATGTTCCTTATATTAGACCTCATAAATCACAACTCTTCTCAAATTGTATAAAAAACAAACAATTTATTTCTATTTTCATAGATTTTTATTCGATATAGATAAAGAATATACGGAAACAATATAAAAATGTTATATTAAGAAGCAAAGCACATTTGCTTAGATTTTAATTAGAATAATACATAGCGTTATGAAGAGAAAGAAGATGCATTCTATTGGTGAATCTATATGCGAGATAAGAAAACAATCATACTAGCATTCTATTGCACAGGGATTATTGTTGGTGGCGGGATACTTGCTTTACCTCTAGTATCGATTGATACTGGAGCCTTACTTCTCATTATTCTTCTCATCTTACTTGGAATCATATTTTACTTAATATACTTGAGATTGCTTGACAGCGTTAGCTCTGCTCTAAAAGATAAAATTGTGCTTCACACGGGATTAATTCTTTATGATGAGGGCTTAAAGTATTCTAATTTAACTAGATATGGAGTACTAGCTTTCACGATCGGATTAGCATTATATACTCTTCCAGCAGATCTCGTATATATACTGTATGGAATGAAGTCTCTAATGCAATTAGCGACTTTAATCACGTTTAATTATGAACCCTTTATAATGATCACTGGCATCGTAATAACTTTAGCGACAGTATTGTTTGCAGTGATTTATTTCAGTAAAACTATTTACACTGGTTTAAGCGGCTTGGAATTATTGACTAAGATGCTTCTTATGATTGGTATATGGATTTTCACAATAGGGTTAATTAATCTTATTAAGGATCACTCTCTGCAGATTATTACAGCTACATCAGCTTTCTCAATAAGTCTAATTATTAGCGAGTATTTCCCAGAACACTTATTTAGAACTCGTATTAACCTGGATTCAAGGGAAAATATTCTTCCAAGACATAAAGCCAGCGCGTACTTAACTATATTCAAATTAAGCTTAATCATAGGGACTCCTGTGGTAGCCTTCATGGTTCTCGCAGTAAGCAATAAGTTAACTAGTGATTTATTGCTGTTTCCTAGATCTATAGAATCCCTTATAGCTGCTACAGCGATTATTATCTTTATGTATGTTGGATCTGGGATATACAATATCCTGATTTATGATTGGGTAATCAAGCATAGAGAGATCGGTAATAAGGTGACTTTATACGCTATACTATTCTCGATGCTAACGTACATAATTTTCACTCTTCTAATCCTACTAACCGTTGACCCGAGCATATTGATTTATTCAAGTATTAAGAGAGAACATGCTTTCATCTCTTTATCTAGAAAGCTCGAAACAATAGGTCTTTCTACTATAGGATTAATCATAATAGTGATAGCTAATATTTTCGCTCTAGTATCAGTATCTATAGCTTATCTAGGCTTCACAGACACGATGTCCGATAGATTAAACCTTGATACTCAACTAGATAGAAACGCGATTTGGATAGCTATAACAATTATTATTACAGCATCAGTAATCTTCCTCGAAATCAACGATGTATCGAAGATAGCTACTGACGCTCTTGGAATCGCGGGTAACGCGGGTGGCGGATTATTCCTACTAATACTTCCATGGCTAATGAAGGATTCTAGAGGTAAAAGAAGAATCGATTTAGCGATCACGTTCACAATAATAATCACGATACTAAATCTCTTCATAATCTATGAGAGCTATTCACTTATAGCTAAATCTATAGGTGTTGTATCACTAGTACTAGTTTTGCTTATTTCAACACTGGTAATAATAGAAGCTATAAAGGAATAATGCTACCTAAATGCTCAACAATCCAGATCAAATGTAACTTATAATGAATAACAATTAATAATAATTGATCCTATCTATATCTGCCTCTAGTTTTCTCTAAAATAAACTAAGCTAACTTATTGGCCATATCTATTTGAAGCGCTATTTTGGCTACAACCTTATGAATAATCTTTTCTGGTTTTGGAACATTACTACATTTAGGATACGAACGCCAAAAAGTTATGTAAAAAACTGGTCCTGCTACAGTAATTGTATATCCATCCGCAAAAACTCCCTCTACATCATCTATAAATATTTCCTCAATTTTTTCATCCATGGATGGACGCCCTTCATTATTCGTTTTTGTTAAAAAAACTAAATAAAAATCTTTAAGATAGTTATGGCTCGTAATACTTAATAAGTCTATTAGAAAACAATTCTACTAACATATTAGGATTATAATGAATGCCCGCACTATTTCTGTCTTTTGTTGACTTAGGGCATGGATAGGTTTTTAGAGGGCTCGGCTAGTAATACATATGTATGCTAGCCGAAACCAGCCACAAGACAAAAGCCGAGCCCCCAATAAGTATATTGCCTGGAGAAAATAAAAATGATTATGTCGTCCCTGTATTCATGCTACAGAGGCCACTGAGCCTAGAGCAAGCTGTAGCATTAGCTAATAGTTACAGTGAAGCCAAAAATTATTGAGAAGTATTTATCACGTGCGAAGCTTGATTGAATCCGGCTTCTCGTCTGTCAATCCTTCGCACTTCCAACCATAAGATCAAGGACATGGGAGGGGCGGGAAGGCGAAGCACTTGTTCATTGTCTAGCTCATAATGTGGCTAGACTAGTAAATATGAGCGAGACATAGGCTCTTATTGACCTAAAGGCTTGAATCGGAC
>JALWRR010000068.1 GCA_026993975.1 Promethearchaeati archaeon
AATTAGTACATCATCTAATAACTCCCTATTCCTTATCCATATCAATGGGATCTTCATCACTATCACTACCCCCTTAGACTGCATTTAATAATTCAACTATGAATGTTGGTTGTTGGAAAACCTGTTCATGTATATTCTCATTATAGAAGATCGCGTTCCTAAATTTTTTTACTGGTTTCCTTGGATCTATCTCGTCAGATGCAGCTATGAAGCTCCATAATCCACCTGGGTAAAATGGAACAACGTAGAAATAAGGGTAAACTATTCTAAATATCTTCTTAATGTTTCTAAAGAGCTCTATAAATATCTCTTTTTGAAATATTGGGCTTCCAGATTGCATAGCAATTAGACCAGAAGATTTAGTTATTCTCTTGATATTGTTCAGGAATTCTTCTCTAATTAAATCAGCTGCAGGGGATCCTCTCTGTGGATCAGAGTAATCCCCTATAACAATATCGAATTTTTCCTCATTGTGCTTTCTCACAAAGTTCTTAGCGTCATCAATCACTATCTCTACTCTCTCATCTTTTAGTGCGCCATTATCAATCCTTAATTCATGCTTGCCTATCTCAACGATTTTTTCATCAATATCAACTAGCACTACTTCTCTAACGCTATCATGCTTAAGCACTTCCCTAACGGTTGATCCATCTCCACCACCTATAATCAAGATGCGTTTCGGTTTAGGATGCGCGCATAATGGTACGTGAACAAGCATTTCAGAGTAAGAATCCCATTTCTCAGCCACTTGCCACGTATAATTATTTCCCTCCCTAAGCACCAGTATGTTACCGAATGTCTTTGATTTTCCCACTAAGATCTCTCTGAAATTTCTTGATTCTTCTCTAAGAATCAATTTCTCGATCTTTGTTTTCAGTAATATGCCCCAATCAGAATTCTCTTCACCTAACCACTCTAACATATCAATACACCCTTAATGCTTATTATTCTCGTACTCCACAGCTATAACCTTGACCAGCTCGACACCTACTATATTCTCAATGTCACCTATTAATTTCTTTATATCATCTCGCATCCCTCTGAACAAGAGAACCTCCAAACATTTCTCATGCGTCACATGCATATGTAGAACAGATAATATGACGTCCAAGTAATTATGCTGGATATCAACTAGCCGCTCCAATGTTTCCCCTCGCTCATGATTATAGATAATGAAAATAGAACCAACGAACATCCTGTTTTCTCCAAACAAGAACCTTCTATCCTCTATAAAGCTTCTTAATGCCTCTGAGATAACTTTAGATCTACTTCTAAGATTCATCTCCCTCATAAATTGATCAACTTTATTCATTAAATCTATTGGAATCGTAACCCCTGTTTTTATAGTTTTCAAAGAAAACACCTATTAAAACTAATCAGCCATGAATATTGTGAACACATCTTAATTACAGTTTAATCAATTTATTTATTATGATTCTGGAATCATCATCACGCACTCTATTTTATTATGAAACAAATAAGATATAACCGGAGATTAGGGAGGCAGGAACATCATTTTAGGAGAAAATGAGACTGAGAATATGTAGGAAAAGTCATTTAACCATTATCTCTAGCTTTAAGAAGCCGAATCTACAGAAACACTTCAACTAGAGGCTTATTGAAAATTATTTTAAACCTACATGTATTATTG
>JALWRR010000069.1 GCA_026993975.1 Promethearchaeati archaeon
TATAAAGCGATTAATCAAGCTCCAGATCAAGTACAATGTCGTGATGAGGCTCGTTACGCTTCTAACCTGACTTCTAGTCGTGTCTAATGGCTGTGAGGTGATGCCTATGAAATAGTGCGGGCATTCTTGCAGTAGATAAAACTTAAATAGTATTTTGGTAATCTATCTAAATTAGATTAATCTAATTAAAGTAGAGATGTCTAATATGTGGAACCAGAAAAAACGTAAAGGGCGTGGATGGGGTTCATATGGGTCACAAGGACAATCAATTAGTACGTATGCTCAGCTCGATTCAATACCACTCATCATGATTCCTCCGGGGAGATTGGTGGAAGTAGTAAATATTAATGCAGGAGTTGGGTTGTGGGAACGTCTAATTGGTATGGGAATTAGACCAGGAACAAAAATTCAGGTATTAGCTAATGATTATAGGGGCGTGATAGTGGGAATTAATAACACGCGTTACGCGCTCGGTCGAGGAATGGCTGAAAAAATACTTGTTAGATTACTTTCTGTATAAGATCTCTACAATCGTATTTAGTTCCCATCTAATTGTGATGCGGCTACAGTATCCTCCCGGAGGTTGATGTTATGTCACAAACAAACACTATTATAGTAGCCGTGATCGGTAATCCTAACGTTGGTAAATCAACATTATTTAATGAGCTTACAGGTGGGAAACAATATATTGGTAACTGGCCGGGAGTAACTGTTGAGAGAAAGGAAGGTACTTATGAGTTCGATAATTATAAAGTAAAATTGGTTGATCTGCCAGGAACATACGCGTTAGGTGCTTTTTCTGTTGATGAGAAGGTTGCTAGGGATTACATAATAAGTGGTAATCCTGATGTTGTTCTAGATATTATTGATGCGACTAATCTTGAGAGGAATCTATACCTTCTTATTGAGTTAATATAGACTGGAGCCAATGTGGTTGTCGCTTTAAACATGTTTGATCTAGTAAGAAGCATGGGTATAGTGATAGATGTTTCAAAACTTGAAAGCATTTTTGGAGTTCCATTCATACCTACAGAAGCAATTAGGGGAAAAGGTTTATCAGATTTATCTAAAGCACTAATAAGGTCCGCTAGATCACCTAGCAAATACAGAAAAATAATTGATTATGGAGCTGAGATAGAATCAGCCATACAAGAAATCTCTAGATACCTAAATCAAATGGAGAATCTAAAGGTTAATCCGAGATGGATAGCTATTAAGCTATTAGAAGAGGATCAAGATATAATTGAGAAGTGCCGTAAGATAAGCGGTGAAGAAATAGTAAGCAAGGCGCGAGAAATAAGGAATGAATTATGGAAAAAATTAGGTAAACCCCCAGCTTACGTTATTGCGGAAAAAAGATACGATTTTATTGATAAAATCCTCCAGGAAGTGATTATAAGGCAGCCTGAAGCTAAACCAACATTAACAGATGCTATTGATCAAGTAATTACCCATAAGTATCTAAGCGTACCAATTTTCATAACATTATTATGGGGAATGCTGAAATTCACGTTCGATGTCGCAGCACCACTAGTTGATGGAATAGATATACTATTCACAATCTTGGCAATTTATGTTGAATCAAGCATAAAGATAGATTGGTTAGCATCATTATTAGCAGACGGCATTATAGGCGGCTTAGGATCAGTTCTCGTATTTATACCAAACATTTTCTTCCTATTCCTGGCAATGGCTCTACTAGAAGATACAGGATACATGGCTAGAGCAGCATTTAACTTTGATAGAATCATGAAGAAGATTGGGCTTCATGGAAAATCAATAATCCCAATGGTTCTAGGTATGGGATGTAATGTACCAGCAATAATGTCCGCTAGAACAATTGAATCAGAAGAAGACAGATTAGTAACAATGCTAGTTAATCCCCTAATACCATGTAGTGCGAGGTTCCCCGTTTTCATAATGTTGGCAGCTATATTCTTCCCAGAGTATGAAGCAATAGCGGTTTTATCAATGTATTTTCTTGGCTTTGCTTTAGCGGCGATTGTTGCAATAATCCTGAGAAAATTAGTGTTTAAAGGGCGTTATGCTCCATTAACAATCGAGTTACCTCCGTATAGATTCCCATCAGGAAAATCCCTAGGGATACATATGTGGAATAGAGGCGTACACTTCCTTAAAAAGGCCGGAATAATAATTTTCTCAATGACGATAGTAATGTGGATGCTTTTCTACTTGCCACCAGGTGCAGAGATGGGTGGGCCTAATAGTTACGCGGGTATGCTAGGAAAAATGATTGAGCCTTTGTTAAGACCACTTGGATTTGACTGGAGAATCGCTGTAGCATTAATATTTGGTTTCATAGCTAAAGAGGTAGTGATAGATGCGTTTGGCGTGATGTTTGGGGGGAGATTAGAGTTGCTAACTACAGTTCTAACTCCAGTATCAGCGTATGCATTAATGGCCTTTGTTCTAATATATACTCCCTGCATGGCTACTTTAGCAACAATTAAAAGCGAGACTGGATCATGGAAATGGACTATCTTCACACTGGTGTACGAGTTGTTATTAGCGTACTTCGTAGCTCTCCTAATAGTAGTTTCTGGGAATATACTTTTTTAGGTGATTCATTATGGAGAATCGCGTGAGATTTAGTGATTTAAAATTCATGTCGCTGATTATTGGTGCGATTTACATTCTCTTCGGAGCAATCGAGATCATAGCTTTTCTCCTCGGAATAAATCTAATATTCATAAATAAGGATATTATGAGTGGATTCACGTTAATCACAATAGGACTCATTTTCTTTGAAGGTTTCAGGAAACTAGATGAGAATGATCCTAAAACACTAGGATTCCCGCTAGTTGGCTCGATTTTAGCTCTCTCATTCGCTGGATTATTCTTTCTCATACTAATAGCAGATGCTATAGAAGCGTACATAATAATGAATGAAGATTACGCGGGATGGACAGTAATAAGCGCTATTACACCAGAGATGTATCTAGTTATTCTCACCATACCAGTAATCCTAAGATTATACAAATTAATAATAAAAGAAAAGATCCTACAGACTATCTAGAATCTCTTTTTCACTTTTAATTATTTATAGCGGTTCTATTCTAAAAAATGAAGAAATAATATACCCGTGATAAAAGAGTTACGTTATATAGGTTTCTAATGCCTATAAAAATGCTTAAAACATGAGATTTTGACAAAATATTTTTTTAAATTAATAGCTGATACCTAAATGAATTTAGTTAAAATTTTAAATATAATAAAGTAAATTTTATTGATTTTATTTTGATTCTAAAAATTATATAAGGCGACCATAATGGGTTCGCCGTACAAAATATTATCTATCTTACTATTATCGATGCTCATTATATCGACTTATCCGCTTAGTTCAGCAATTAAAGCTAATAATATGGAGAAAGGCTACAAGAATAGGGCGATGAATGATTATTTTCTTAGAATAATAAGAAGGTATGCTGGATCAATAAATAATGGTCCGAGAGAATCATATAGTGTTAAGTACCATAAATTAGAGTTTGGTGGATCTGGAGTATTCACTGATTACCCATTTAGAACAACGGTTGTAGGTGATTTCTTCAGACTAGATTACAGGGGAGAATTCGAGATAGATAAGGCGAAGTTAGAGGAGCTTCATGGGATGGGTGTAAAAGTAATATTATATATGCCTTTAAGCAGCCTATCTGAGCGAAATAATTTCATGCAGCACTGGAATCTAACCCCAGAAGAAATATCTCCAATGGATCTAAATGGTACATATTACTACGATTTACCATACAAGATAGGTTATGAAGGAAGGGAGGCTTGGAGAGAGTTCTTTGTTAAGTTCCTTAAGTATATTTATGACGCAGGGTTCGATGGCGTTGAATTTGATGGTGGAGATGGATTAATTCAATATGGAAGCTTTGACCCAGAAACAATGCAGAAATTCAATCAATACCTAGCTTCAAAATACAATGCAAGCGAATTAGAAAAGAAATTCAATATCACCGACATAAACACATTCAACTTCACCCAATACCTCATAGATCTCGGTTACAATCACCACGAAATAGCATTTGGAAACACCATAATAGCTCATCCTGGACCAGATGGACCAAAAGATAATCAGTATGCTATAGCTCTGTGGCAAGAGTTCAAGAAATTCAATATCTTAATGCTAATAGAGCTATACAAGATATTAATGGAGAATGTAGAGAACTGGGAAAAAGAAACTGGCAGAGATTTCTATGTATCAACAAGAATAGGGCTAATTCCATACGATCTCCAAGCGCTACAGTATCTAGATGGAGTCAACTGGGAATACTGCTGGTATAATTACCCAAATAGAACATCAGCCAAGGATTTCAGAGTTGTCCAGAGTTTAAATAAAACGTTTAATCCCTGGATTGTTCCATGGGGGTCTCAAAGTGCAACTGGTCTCAGTGAGTGGTATAGCTATGGATGGAATAAAACAATGGATCCAGAGGAACAATACCTAGCTCTAAGCGAAATAATTGTCTATGGAGGCCGCATACCTATTAACCCTGATCCAGAGGACGCGGTTCAAACAGCTAATAAGACTCATTTCAAACAATTCATCGAGCTTGTTCAAAGAAACCCAAATCTATTTAATCAAAGTCAATTTGGCGAGATGGCATTAATATTCCCCGCTGCTACCGCTATAAATCTAGATAAACTAAATATGCAGTCTGCTTTCGAGGAAGGTAATTATGATAGTTATGAGGGAACTTATTATCTCCTTGCCGACTCTCATAGAGCGTTCGACGTGATAGTATTCGGAGATAACATAACAGTGAACATAACTCCACCATTATCAACATTGATGAGATATAAGGCACTAGTTCTACCAGAAGCTAAATGCTTAACAGATTACCAAGTAAAATTACTTGAGCAATACGTGCAGAATGGTGGAATAGTCATTGGTATAGGTGAGATAGCTAAGTATAATGAGTATTGCGAGCCAGTGAATAGAGATTTCTCAAATTATTTCGATGGCCAAGTTCACCAAGTTGGGAAAGGATTAATAATATCAATACTAACAGGAGAGGTCTCACCAACCCAATACTTGATACTGAGAACGCTTCATGAACCATTAGCAGAAAACATATTAAATACATTTAAGAGCAGGATTGATTCTTATGTCCCACCAGAGACCTGGAGTAATAAGTTACCTGAACCAGCGCACATCTACAAGTTCTTTAATTATAAAGATAATTCACTAATATATAGTATTATTAACTTCAACTATGACTTCGAGAAAGACAAGGTAATTAGAGATTATAATGTTGATTTCCACTTCAAGCTACCTGAGCAATTAATTGGCAAGGACTTATCTATCTGGTACTATAGCGAGGATTACCCGGAAGGGTTCGAGATACCCTATAACATAAGTGGAGATGAAGTATCGATAACTATCCCTAAGCTCTCAATTCTAACAGTTATTGAAGTAAGACCTCACTTCAATTACTATGAGCCAACAATAATAGATAAGCCAAGGGTTTATCGAGGAGTAACATTGAACCTGGATAGAAGCTTAATAATAAAGTCAAAGCTAGTACTCTACGATTCAGAAATAGTGATTAGAGGCAGCGTCAAGCCAATAAAAATAGAGGTGCTTCCTGGCGGATCTCTAATAATGATTAACTCAGTTATCAGAAAGGAATCAGGAGCATATTACATAGTTGCTAGAGAAGGCTCTAAGGTATATATTGAGAACTCAGAGATAGCGGGAGCGGGCTTATTCGGCATGCTAGATATGGGTGGATTATGCATAGAAACGAAATATGCGGTATTACTAAATAATATTATGCACGATAACTATGAGTTCGGGGTTTTACTATTCGACGCGGATCACTCAATAATCAGAAATAATTTAATATTCAACAATAATGTTGGAGTAGCCATAGTTAACTCTTCCTACATAGATTTCTTCAATAACACAGTAGTTTATAACAATCTAGGAGTCTGCATAGAGTCCCCGGATATCTATGATGTGGGTGTGAGATTAAGAAAAATGATAAGGATGTGGGACAAACACAAGATCCCCGGCAGAGGCCTAGCTAAAGTAATTATATCCAATTGCGTTATATCTCACAGCAAGTACACGAACATAGCGGCTATAGGAAGCAACTTCATCGAGATTAAGAATAGTGAGATTAGCGAGAGCGAAGGAAACAACATCTTCTTCTGGGAATCAAGTACAGTAAAAATATATAACTGCACAATACACTCAGCCCAGCACGGAATATATCTAGAGGAATCGCCAGTAAACACAATCATTGGAAACAAGATCTATAACCACTCATCTGCGGGAATAATGATATACAAGTGCGTTTACCAAGGCGTCTTGCACTGGAATCACTTAGAGAACCCATCGGCGGAAACAATAATAGTAGGAAACTACATAAGGAACAATACATATGGAATATACATGGACTTCGGGTGGGGATACTTCAATGATTATATGAGAGTACAGAAGAATGAAATAGCGCAGAATAAAATCGGGGTATACGTTAATTTAACAGGAGGGAATTTCTATGAAAATAATTTCATTGACAATGAAATACACGCAATAGTAGGTCCAGGAGGAGGGGGAGGATTATGGGATTCAGGCTTATTCTACTTAAACATATCTCAGGAACTTTATGGCTTCAGGGATGCACCAGTAGGTAATTATTGGGATGATTGGGATGGAAATACAATACCATATGAGATATGTCCAGGATGGTATGATTACTACCCGTTAAGCGAACCGGTTGAGATTCCACTTATAACGGATAGTGAGGGCCCATACATAGCTATAAAGAATTATCAGAAGGAATGGGTTAACGAGACACACTATAAGATCAAACTCGATTACTTAGTAACCGACCAAAGCATTCTCGGTGGAAGCGGATCCAAAAACACTCTAAGATACTTCGGTTGCTATCATTTCCTGGGACCATACCTAAGACAGCTAGATCCACCGTACTATGAGCTAGAATTCCCATGGCTAGGTTATCCGGGACCACCAGCAGGAGAATTACTGGGACCAGAAATACTCACAAACACTTACACTGGATCCTTTGAATCAGCAATAGTTAATGCATCATGGCTTAGAGGTGCTATAATGAATCTATATGTTACAGATATGTGGGGTAACTGGAATAAGAATGATTCAATAGCACCAGCAATATCATTCATGTTACATGAACCATTATGGATTACTCATGAAACCAATGTAACTCTCTACGTACTTGTATCTGATTGGAGTGATATCTCGCAAGTAAAGTTCATTTACCTGAATAATTCTCAATGGATTAGTGTTGATATGGAGCTAGATGAATACAGGAACCTCTATTACGTTACCATCCCACTAAGCTCATTTGGTAACTTACTGCACTTCAAGGTTTACGCTGAAGATGTATATGGGAACTCCTACACTACACAGGAGCAGACGCTGGATACAAAGGGACCAGAAATAATAAATATAACTCATGCACCAATAGAGCCAACTAGCGGGGATGTAGTGATTATTAGAGCTAATATAACTGATCCAAGCGGCGTTTCTGAAGCAATACTTAGTTACTCTACAGATAGAGTGCAGTGGAGTAACGTGACGATGATTTATAACTCTACAATAGGCCTCTATGAAGCTGAGATCCCAGCAATGACATCAAACACGACAGTCTACTATAAGATCTATGCGAATGATACATACAATAACTGGGTAATCAGTAGCACTTATAATTATACAGTGAAAGCAAAGCCTAAGCAGCAAACACCTACAACAAACATACTATTATATATCGCAACCGCAGCTATCGCAATAGCTATAGTAGCAACAATAATAGTTGTCATAAGAAAGCGCTAAAAAAATAATTCCCTGCATTTTCATTTCCTAATTTTTTACTAGATATTTATGCAGAATTGCGAGCGTTATAAATAATAAAAAATCTTTAGCGCTCGGATTATTTAATAAAAATTGTTTAGAAAATCTTAGTGAAAATATAAATAGTTAATAATACTTATAATTATCTGAAGACTTTTAACCAAGTCAGTTTTTCTAGATAATGCGGAAACTGGATAGATATTTGAATACAAGGTTAGAGAGCTGGCTTGGTTAAGAGTCTTTGTATTCTAAATCTTACCTATGTTTGGTGTAGTTCGGTGAGGCGAGGTAAAGATCGGGGGATAAAGTTTAAAGCGCTCATAGCTATGACAGTTATTGCGATATCTGTACTAGCTGGCGTCTATTTCTTCTGGTATCGTCAAGTAAAACCATTGCAGAGTGATTTCATCGTTTCTCCACCTGAACCAAGTTATGCTCTGTTTGATGCTGATGCTGATGGTATCCCTAATATTGTTGAAACTGCTTATGGAACTGATCCATTTGATAATGATACTGACGATGATGGGATAATTGATGGTACTGAATTGATGTGGAATTATGATTCTGATGGTGATGGAGCTATCAATGCTCTTGATCAAGACTCAGATAATGATTTGTTGCCAGATAGCATCGAAGATAGAAATAAGAATGGTATAGTGGATAGCGGGGAAACGAACGTAACTAATTTCGATACTGATGGAGATGGCTTAATTGATGGGTTAGAAGACGCTAACATGAACGGGTTCAGAGACATAAATGAGACTAATCCATTAAATCCTGACAGTGATAATGACGGTTTACTTGATGGCAGTGAACCAAACTGGTTTGAAGACACTGATGGAGACGGCTTAATCAACGCTCTTGATCCTGACTCAGATAACGATTTATTAATGGATGGCTTAGAGGTTAAAATAGGTTCTAATCCCTTAGTTAATGATACTGACTCTGACTTAATAATTGATGGCCTAGAGTATTATCGAGGATTAAATGTAACTAATCCTGATACTGATGGAGACTTCATTATTGATGGATTAGAGGCTTTTAATGATGCTTATTGGGTTGAAGCTGAGAATTACTATATTAGTGAGGATCAAGTGGAGGCTGATGAGGGAGCATTTAATGGGACTGCCTTGCAATCATTACCAGATGGTAGATTAGTAAGTAGTATTATTTTCAATAATTTGTCGGAGGGATTATATAAGTTATTTATCCGTGTTAAATGCGTCTTCTCATTCTCATCTAACCCACAAATAAACATAATTGTTAGAGAGGGTGATGACACACTAGTTTCAGAGAGTCACGCGCTTCCATGCCTAGTAGTATCGCTTACTCCAGTTAGCATTTATAGATGGATTTCAACACAAGCATTTGCTGTCAGTCCTAATTCAAGCTTATTCATTGATCTATCATCATCAAGCAATGATGTAGTTTTCGTCGACATGTTATTCCTAACTAAAGCTGACACAATCAACTTTAAGAGAACGAACCCACTTCTGAACGATACGGATGGTGATGGTTTACTCGATGGAATTGAGGCATCAATTGATGCTTACTGGTGGGAGGCTGAGGACTTTGCTTATGACCCCTCTCAAATAATTGATTTCGCTAATATGAGTAATGGTAAAGCTGTAATTCCTTTACCGGATACAAGAATCTGTTACATTTCAGATGAGAATTATTATTATCATGCTGGGCCATACGCACTATTTATTAGAGCTGCTAAAATGAATCTAGGCAACCCTATGGTTCGAGCAAGACTAAACGCGTCAATAACA
The DNA here is from genome assembly GCA_026993975.1 of Promethearchaeati archaeon. Lineage (GTDB taxonomy): Archaea > Asgardarchaeota > Njordarchaeia > Njordarchaeales > Njordarchaeaceae > Njordarchaeum. The sequence goes on from JALWRR010000069.1 coordinate 9,637, forward strand.
ATAAATTATAGTGATGGATTAACGAAAATTATTAATGGAACGATTGATGTTTGGGGAGATTACCAGAGGGGGCGTTGGACACCCCTGTACTTTAACGATAGTAGATACAATAGCTTCTTCGAGCTAGCTAAACCAGCGACATTATCAATAAATATCACTCTGAATACAACTGCCGAACCAGTTATTGTTGATAAATTAGTTCTCATAGATATATGGTATAATAGAACTAGAATGGGGTTCCATATCTATGATTATGACCCAGTACCAAGAGCTCTAGATCCACTAGATCCAGATACCGATGGGGACCAGTATAGAATTAATGATGGAGCAATAGAGAATTCATCTGGGTACTTAACAGATGGATTTGAGTGGTCTCTAGGATTTAATCCATTTGACATAGATACAGATAATGATGGTCTAGTAAATGGATCCGCAGGATACCCATATACTGATGATGTTGATCCGAATCCGCTGAGCAGTGATTCGGACGGAGACGGCTTATTTGACTGGCTTGAGGATAGGAATGGTAATGCTGAGTGGGAGCCAGAGCTAGGGGAAACAAACATGTTTGATAAAGATACTGATGATGACGGAATACTAGATTCTAATGAAGACTGGAACTATGACGGCTTAAATGATATTTATGAGACTGATCCCCTAGATAACGATACAGATGACGATGGCTTGTTGGATGGTTTCGAGCTTGGGTTCTTTTATCCACAGGGAGGTAACGACACTGAGAACTGGCCTGTCAGATCACTGGTGAATAAGACCATTCTTAGAAGTGATCCACTGGATTGGGATTCGGATGATGATGGTTTACCAGATGGGTGGATAGATTTCAATAATAATAGTGTGAGAGATCTAGGGGAATTCGAGGATAGGGATTGTGATGGCTTAATTTATATTGGGCCGTGGAATAATGGTGAAGGACCAGGGGAAACGAATCCATGGTTACCTGATACTGATCTAGATGGATTAAGCGATTATGAAGAGATAATTGAAAGAAATTCGGATCCTCTGACTCCACAGCTACCAGATATATCAATAATCAATATAACTTCCTCACCAGAGATAGCTTATGTTTGCTGCGCAATGAAATTCGCGACAGTAACTATTAGCGTGGAAATAACTAATCTAGGTGTAGTTAAGGCCCCTAGAACAATTTATGATGGAACAAACTTCATACTAGAACTATCTATTATTGAGATAGGTGACCAGGGAAACAAAACGCTGAATAAAATAGATTTCTCTCTAGGAGTACTAAATCCGAATGAGACGAAAGAGATTAAGGGTTCATTCAAGCTTGAAGCTGGTAAGCACAGATTAATGATCGAGATCTACGGGTACTACCACAAGTACTATGAGGTAATAAAAGCGCAGGAAGTGACTTACAAAAACAATATCTATCAATTAAACATAACAATTAAGGGTCCACCAACAGCTTATGCAGAAGTTAGCTCAACATACGGGGTTCTAAATGAATCAGGAAAGGCAACTATTTATTTCTATGGATGGGGCAGTGATCCAGATAACAATATTAAGTATTATTACTGGGATTTCGAGAGTGATGGTGTCTGGGATTGGATGAGTTCTAAACCAGAAAACATATCTCATGTATTCACTAAGGGAGGGAATTACGAATCATTATTCATGGTTGTTGATGAGGATGGATACACATCAAATGCATCTGTAAGTATAACTATAATAGATCCAGCTAGAGTTGATAAAGATGGTGACGGTTTAAGCGATGCTGAGGAGAAGGAGTTAGGCACCGATCCATATAAAGCTGATACTGATGGTGATGGTTTAAGCGATAAGTACGAGACAATGATAGGTTCTAATCCCCTGGATAATGATTCTGATGATGATTCCTTAAATGATTACTACGAGAACTTAGTAATGCCTTTCTATACATTAGATCCCCTTGATAAGCCAGATACAGATAAGGATGGAGTAATAAATATTCTTGATAATGACTCTGATAACGATGGATTACTTGATGGTGAAGAGATAAAATGCATATATGAGTACTATCCATGGAGCCCAGAGTTCTGGTTTGGCACTAACCCATACAATAATGACTCTGATTACGACCACTTAAGCGACTATGACGAGAAATTCATCTACAAGACAAGCGCAATAACCTCAGATACTGATAACGATGGATTAAGCGACTACGATGAATTATTCCTCTATCAAACAGATCCGCATAACATGGATTGCGATAACGATCAAGTCCCAGATGGATACGACTTACAGCCATTGATTCCAGGATACGTATTCTCCATGTCCACAGTTTACTTACCTGGAATGATCCGTGAATCATCCATAGTTAATGTCTTTGGGCTTAAGGGAGAGGTTTGGAAACTAGGTTTATCTGGCTTGGAGAAAACAACAGCAGATAACGTTAAGAGCAGCGTTATAAATGAGGATACGATTAGATCATGGAGCTGGGGCATTTATTATCCAGAACTAATAAATTTAATAAATATCACAGATGTGGGTGAAATATCTGGAATAACGAGTACAACTCCAACATACCTCGTTAAATATACTTTTCAGAGACATTACTACAATATCACTTTCACTAACCCAACTCCAACATATGTTGGCGGCTACCCATACATGCTCATACCAATAACCCTAACAACAACCCCGAACCAGTCCTTGATGATTCAGATAAGGATGAATCAAGATAGAACAACATTCAGTGATTGGGGATACATAGTTCTCATGTTCCTATACAAGCTTTATCGATACGAGGATGTTACAATATCTAACGGTAGGATAGAGAGCATAAATAACTTCCCAGTATACACGAATTATAGTTTCGCAATGCACTCAATCGGGAAAACTTACAGCGTATCACTAACATTCCCAAAACAGTATCAGGAATCAAGATACATCCTATGTTTACAGCCGACATGGTACTATTACTGGAACAGGAAAGCCAGCGCGCTACCGATACCACTAGACTTATTCAAGATAACTGGAATAGCAACAGTAATCAAGCAGAACAATAAAACACTCATATATGGGCACCCAGATCTAGAATCATTAAACAAAACACACGATTATACTTATTACCTAGACCCCAGCAAACATAAGTATAGCGAGATTGAATCAATCCCAATACTAGAGTACAAGGGTGGAGATTATCAGGTTAAAACAGTGAAGATAGAGAAATACGCTACCATGCAAAGCGATTCGCACATCCTTTTAAAAGTTATGGATGAGAAGATGCATGGAGCTACGCAGGATCCATTACTAATAGATAGAATACTTCCAGAGGAACTGAGAGAAGATAGATACAATCCATTAATAGTAAGATTCAAAGAAGTTGTGTCAAAAGCAGTATCGGAAGCATCAGATAAGAAAAGTGTTGTAGTTAGAGAAGCAATAACATTAATGCTAGCAACACTCCAATACACGTATGATGGAGAAGTATTCCCATTCGAGGTTCAAGTAGCATTATTCATTGGTGGAGAATTCCTCGATCCAGATAAGTTAGTTAAAATAATTAAGCTAAGTAAAACAACAGTGAGAGCCCTAGAGAAAGTATCCATCGCAGTAGACATAGTAGTAACAGCCATAGAGTTCTCAATGCTCCTCTATAAAGTCACACAAACACATGACCCACACATGATGGCTTACTATACATTCAAAGCAATTTACCTCGTGTTCGAAAAAGCAATAGAAATAATAATTGTTATGGCTCTCCCAGGAATAGGAGCAGCAATAGTCTTTGTATGGGAACTACTAAAATTATTTGTTCCACAGATAAATCAAGCAATAGACAATATGATCAGAGATCTAGTTTCGGAGTGGGAGGCTCTTAATGGGGCGGTGCCAGAGGAATTTGCAAGAAAAATGTTCAAAGATGCATGTAACAAAGTAATAAACCTAGCTAAGCAGTGCCCAGGAATAGCGATACCAATAATACCATTATACTAAATTTTACTCTATTTTAGTTAAAGATGACTTAAATTATATTGATCATGGTTTTGAAAGATGGTTCTGGTCAATTGTATCCATGATACCTATGAGATTGAATCAATCTTTAAGCAGACTCAAAGCTCAATTATTTATCTAGCTAGGAACAAGATAGATCAGGAATTCTTAATAAAAATGCCTAGAGATAAGGCGCTTAACTACCTTATAAAGAATGAATACATGATCCTATCCAAGCTAAAACACCGATATATCCAGAAAGTTCTAGATAACTGCGAAATAGGTAATAAAGAAGCAATTATTCTCGAATACAATAGAAATTATAAGCCCTTACACAAAACGATAAACATTGACATTAAAGCCGTTATCAGAGTAATAACAATGCTCCTAGAAGCAGTAGAATACATCCATAAGAATAAGATTGTTCACAGAGATATCAAACCACCAAACATCTTGATCGATCCCAAAGCTAAAGAATTAAGGTTAATAGATTTCGCAGCAGCCCAAGACCTGAACAATCCGGAATATGCACCGAGAAGAATTTATTCTGTAGGTGGCTTCACATCACCAGAACAATATAATTTTGGCGGAGCTAAGTTTCAGTACGATATATGGTCCATTAGCGCAACAATACTATACTTATTAACGAAAAAGATTCCATTACTATTCCTTAGAAATTACCCTAAAATGAGCACGAAAATAGATTTGACAAGGATCAAGACCGAGCTTATTTATCTATATGATTTAGATATCGCGGAGAAATTCACAGAATTAATTAATAATGGATTAGTGTTTGGTTCTAAGAAAGGTTTTGAATCGGTGAAAGAACTGAAATCCGATTTGCACTCTATATTATTAATGATTTATAATTAAATTTTTTTTAAAATTAGAAATAATTTTTTAATTAATTTTTATGATTAAAAACATATTTTTAAATTACATATAATCCTTAGAATTATCGATTTCTACCATGCATTTTATTTAGACGAGGTCATCATTATGAATGAGAAGGATGAAATTGAGAAATTAATTACTTTTTTAAGAGGATTAAATAGGCTAGAGGCGCTTGGTTTAGGGGACAAGAAACTTAATGAGATTGACATAGATAAATTAGAGATAGGAGAAGACCAGAAAAAGGTTATTAAAGAGATGCTGGATAAAGCTGAAGATAAGACGGTCTCAGAAATCATTAAGGAAACTAAAATCAAGCTATTCAAGCGAGAAAAAAAGGAGTTAAAAGAAATTGGTGAAATAATGAATATGGAGTGGTCAAACATAGTTTAAATAAAATATCTAATAAAGTCTCTGAATTAGAATGTTTGTGAGAATAATGTCAGGTAATCTGGATGCATGCATATCGATCTCACTTCTCGCAAATGTGGGATCGATAAAACTAACAGATTTTCAATTAATATTTAGTGATGAAGCCTGCTTAATAATTCCTCATCTAAGAAAGGGAATCGAGATAAAAGGTGAGAATTGCGGCTCAGTAATTAACACTTATGTTAAAAAGATTAAAGATATATTTTCTCCAAGAGTGTTCCTCGCATCAAGATTCTGTAGCGCTATTATAGAGAAGAAGGATTTAGGTATATATAGTATCGAGCTAGATGGAAATAAAATTGATATTAAGGACCAATACATAGATGTATCATTATTCTCAAACGGTGTATTGAAGATATCGCTGAAGCTATATGGAAGTTTTAGTGAGGAGATGATAAAGGAACTATGCGAGAAATCATATACTCTACTATTCAATACGAAAGTAGAGATGAATAAAGAATCTTTTCTGCACGATTACTTCGCTAAATACTCAGCCTTCGAAGGTGGAAAAAGGGATCTCTGGTCGCTTCTTATGTCAATCTTACTGTACTTCATGGAGAAATATCTGAGAAAAGAATTAACATCAAGTAGAGAACTTCGAAGATACCTTAGGTCTGATGCAATAGATGTCTATTTCCAGTTCGTGATACCAGAGAAGGTGGTGAATGGCTCTCAGGAAATACCTCTCTACGGGAAATACTTGATCAAGGGAGACACAATGTTCACAATTGATAAGAATCCTAGCTTCAATAATCCTGAGTTATACAAATACTTCATAATTTTTGAAACCGTGACATACATTCTATCATCGCTTAAATTCATTGTAGAGACATTACTAAGACCATTAGAGTACTATGAGACCCTAGATGACTTCGTTAAGCTAATAGATCTAATAACTAGATTTAGTAGCGATGTAAGATCAATAACATACATAAAGCTAGTGAGTGAGAATGAGGAGGTAATAGAAGCAATAAAATATGGATACAAGAAAATGTATATAGAGAACTTGATACAAGACGTGAATTTCAGCTTGAACCTATTGGAAAGAAAGCTAAACATAATATCATCTAGAGCGGATCAAGAAGCATTCAGGATATTCAACGCACTACTAAGCGTGAGCATAGCTATAAGCATAGGGCAAATAATGACAGATCTATTCAAGGCAGATATATGGTTCTTCACAGAAGTATCAATAGCTATGTGGCTAATCCTATTCATCGGGTTCTGGTCACTGCAATCATACCTAAACAATAAATTCTATAAGAAGATACTACAGACACTGCTTGGATAACGATGAGAGAAAGAAAGATGCGGAGAGAATTCCTACCAAAACTATTCATCATAAAAATAAGCAATAAATGCAACATGAGATGCGCATACTGCTACTCAAAGAGAAGCAATAAAGAGTTATCAGAAGGAGCACTAGAACATATAGCAGAGCTAATAGCTAGCTGGATAAGGAAAAGGAAGTTAAAGAAAGTTAAGATCGGTTTCCTAGGAGGAGAACCATTACTAGATAGAGACAAAATAGAATTCATCATAACTAAGCTAAACTCGATAATTAATAAAAACGAGAAAGTAATCGAGTACGCAATCCAAACAAACGGAACAATAATCACTAAAGAAATCATTGAATGGATCAAAGAAAGAAAAATCAAAATAGGGATAAGCTTAGATGGACCAAAAGAAATAAATGACGCAGCAAGAAAACTTGTGGATGGAGAAGGATCATATGAATTAGTGAGAAAAAACATAAGGAAACTAATCGAAGCAGAAATAGAGCCAAAAATAATAACAGTCATCAACAAAAACAACTGGAACAAGGTAAGAGAAGTAATTAACAACTTTATCGAGCTAGGGATAATGGAATTCAGATTAAATCCCATCTTGCCAGTAAATAGTGAAGCAAAGAAACTAGAGATAACACCAGAACAATACTACCAAGCAATGAAGGAGGCTGTGGAAACATTAATAGAGTTGAGGATGAAAGGAATAAAAACGATAGAGAGAACAATGCTAAGCTATATCTCAATGCTAAAAGGAAAAACAAATAACATATGCCTAAGAAAACCATGCGGAGCAGGAATAGATATGCTAGTATTCAATAATGATGAAGCAGTATACCCATGCGACATGATAATCCGAGAAGAATTCAGAATCGCATGGATAAACGAGATCAGTGATCTATCAGAGTTGGAAAGAAGCAGAACAATAGTAAAATTAGTGAATAATGGAGAAAAGATATCAGAGGAGTGCAGGAATTGTATTTATGCGGCATACTGCAACGGCGGCTGCCTAGCAAGAAAGATTCTGGAGAAAAAGGAGATGGATGAAATTAGTGAGTGGCACTGCGAATTCATGCAAAAATACATTAATTACCTATTAACTATCTAGTTAGGAATTGGAAAAGCAATTAAAATTAGGTTAATGCATCAATATTCATAATTAAATCAGTGAATTAGTATAGTTATTACTTAAATTTTAAATTAAAGATTAATTAACATAAAGCAAACAAGGGAGCTGAGAAGGTGGTTAAATATGAGTTACAAGAAAATAATAGCACAAATCATTCTATATGCGATAGGAATCACGCTCATAATAGAGGGAATATTTCTAAATATAGCAGCCATAATAACAAACGACGCACAATTCATGTTTCAAGGAACGGGACTAATATTCATAGGTGCAATAAGCTTAGGGACAAGCAAAGCAATTCTAGAGGCTAAAGAGAAAAGCGCATAAATATATCACTAAATATGCTAGATTTGCATTCCCATCAGAATTCGCTAATAGAAATATCAATCGGTCCTAAAACTAATCCATACTTTTTCCAAGCTCTTAAATTTCTCCAATAATTTAATTAAGAATAATAGCATCAATCATAATTCTGCCCATCTCAGTTTCTTCAGCTTTAATATATCCTTTTTAACATCATTCAACCCTTCCCTCCTCGCTTCTCTCACTTCTTCAGCGAATTGCCTAGCTTTAAACATCTTGTAAAACTTGATAAGCTCCATAATAGTATCCTCTAAACTCTTTTTATTCAACTCTCTCCTCAAATCATTAAGAGCATTCAAAACTCTCCTACTTACAGTAATCGTAGTATACTTCGACATCGCTAAACATCAAGCCAGAATTTTATATCACATTATTAATGTATCAATACAATATATCAATATGTTTTCAGTTTATTAGATCCTAGATCACTATAAGTTCTCCTAACTAAGAATCGCTTTCCTTATCTTCAACTTCCTTCCTTTACTAATGAACCATCGATATGGAGGCTTATTTTTTTCTCTAACATTTGCAACGTGTAAATCTATGTTGTAAGTTTCCTCACCGAGTTTTGATTCAAGAAGCAAGCTTATCTCCATGTAAGCTTTCTTGACATCGTGATCAACAATGATTAATAGATCTATATCACTTGAACCAGTAATCTCTCCTCTCAATGTGCTTCCAAACAAGTATACATCCCTCACATAATTCAGCTCAGATAACACATCTAAAACAAGATCTATAATCCTCATCCTCTCACTCATATCAAGGAACTTAAACAAATCAAATCACCATAACTCATCAATTAACTCATGTATCTCTCTAGCAATACCCAGAGCGATTTCAGTCTTCTTTATCAACCTCAATTACGCCATACTGCTCAGCCTCCCTAGCTCTCTCTAATATAATTATCTCTTTCCTATTCTTCTTTATAAATCTCCTTACCTTATCGATTTTATCCTCCTCACAGACTTTCTCGGAGGTGATGAATGCAAATAATCTCCTAATACTATGCGTTCTTGGAGGTTCAAGACCGAGATAAACTATATAGGCCTTGATTATTAATTGTGCAGAAATCCCAGCTTCCAAAGAAGCTAAATCATATCTACCTTTCCGAAAATTATCAATAGCTGATTCGAGATAGGTTTTAGATCTCCTGATAAGTAATCTAGAATAATCAATACTCATTTTCATAAACCCATAAAAACAAGCTTTCTAATGAATAAAATGATTAAACTAAATTTAAACCATCCTAAATATAACTACGAGTAAATGGAAATATTCATATGAACGCTCTTGTGAAAACGTTAATCAGAATTAACTCCTTATCTAACTTCACTCTATACTGTCTCATAATTATTCCCTTTTTTCCATATCTATTACCATAATTAAAGCAACATATACAAGAAAACTTTTGTCTAAATGCAAGCTAATACCATGATTACTCAGTTAAGTACAAGCATGATGGAGAAATTTTAGAGACTTATCAACGCAACATAATTTTTTAACTGATAATTAATCCTAAATAAGAATAAATTTTATTTTAGAAATGTTGAAATAATGATAAATCTCTTTAATCATTACTTTATAGGTGAAATCTGTGTCTATTTTTACTATATTAACTACGACTATAAATCTACTAGAATTTATAGCTGATAAAGAGAGATTAGAGTTATTCCTAAAATTAACTAAGAAGTTTTTCGGAAAAATAATTAATGTTAGAAAAATCGCTGAAGGTTTGAATATATGGTTTGATTCACTGGATAAATTGCCTAGTAAACTAATTATTAAGGAAGAGGGCAGATATATTGGTTCTCTCTCAATTAGGGAATACCTTAGTAAAGCTAATAAATTCAAAGTAGGAGATATAGTGGAGATAGAAGGTGTCTTCTCCAGGTTTTTCCCAATTATTATTGATAAGGATCTCTCCTCATTAACAAGCGATCTCAAAACAAAATTAAGTGAAATTGCATCATCAATCGATAAATTCCTAAAAGAGCTTAAAAAGGAAGGACTTGAATTATACCCCAACTACTTCCAGAACTTATTGAATTTCCTTGAGTTCGGAGATGAGTTTAGGTTCAGAACAACTGCTGTGATTAGAGATAAGCCAATTAATTATAAAGGGAGAAAAATGTTTATATCAGCGCTATACAATGATAAGACAACAATAAATCTAGGAGCATTACCACTCCTAATCTTATCAGATTCAGTTAAGGAACCAAAATACCATACTTTTTACTCGAGAATAAAAGGGCGAGTCGCAGAAATAAGAATTAACGGTAATACTATTAGACCAGTAGTTATCTCGAGTTGGGATGATGTAGAGATTATAGATAGGGAATGCTTACTATACCTCTCGCAATGGGTTATCGCATCAATACCAGGAACCGATGATATATTTCCAATCGTACCAAGATGCAATCTAGCTAGTCAAGACTCATATAAACTAACCCGAGATTTCATAAGAGATATACTAGAAACAGAGAGCAAGGTATTTGGGTCAGAAATAATCACGATAGCAGAGTCAGATATGGTAAACAGAATAAACCCAAAGATAAGCAGAGAAGAAGGCATAGAAAGACTAAAAAGATACTTGAAGGAAACAGTCGCTAGATAGCGTAATCTAATAATGTACTCAAATATCAAAATGATTTTTCTGTGTTAAAACAATTATGATGCCTGTTTAAATCGCTGGACTTTATGCATAGTTTTCTTGAAATCATGGGCTATTCCTTTGCTAAAAAGTAGAGAACAATTTTCACTGATACGAAACTAGAGTTAATAATAATGAATCTTCTTATTATGCTCAGTTATTATTTATCTATAATGACGAATATTTGATAAGTGTTTAGAATGAAACACGAGGTCTTGATAAATAAGGCTTGGGAGTCCTATGAGAAAGCTATCAAGATGCTGAACAAGGGAGCTATCAGGGATTCAGCTGAGAAAGCATGGTTCGCTATCGAGAATATGAGGAAAGCGATAATGGTTGCAGCGAAAGTACCATACGACTTCGCAAAGAAAATCGATGTTGCACTCAATATTTTTAATGGAATTTTAAAGGCTTTGAATGCAGAATCTTTGCTAGAGAGATACTATTATTTCCAAGCAACTTTACATTGATTATCTTTCTATGAAGGGATCTTGAACAAGGATGTAACCATTGACGCCATTCTAAAAGCGGAGAAGTGGCTGAGAGATGCCGAGAAAGTAATTAGTGAAGCTAAGAGCATTGATGCTAAGCCGCTTATTAATGTTGAGATGAGGAGGAAGAAGATACGTGCTGAGATACTGTCAAAATCTAAGGAGCTTTTAAAACTCCGGCAAGAAAGAACTAATCTCATAGAAAAATTACGAAAAGCATAAGAAACGATTAAAAACTAAGAAAACACTTTATAACTTCTCTATTCAATACGAGTACTGCCCTTTTCTTATCCTATTAAATTGTTCTAACTAACAAAGCTTCATTTCATAACTAATTTGCCATTAAAGCTTCTAGACTCTATCTCATTAAAGAATGATCTTATTCATGAGAAAGATAACTATCTTAGCTAGTTTAAAGATGGTGATCGTAATTGTTATAATGCCTATGCATCATATTTCTAAGATGTTCATAAACAAAATTAAGTGGCGATGAATATGTCTACAGAAATTCTTTCTAATATCGGTAAAAAGATTAGAATGAATAGAATTCTGACTGATGGAAAAGCGGTAATTCTAGCATTTGATCACGGTTTCGAGCATGGTCCAAAGGATTTCCCAGGGAATAGAGTTAACCCAAGAGAAGTAGTAAAAATCGCTGTAGAGAATAGTTTCAGCGCATTAATGACAACGAGAGGAATAGCTAGAGCAACATGGGATATCTGGGGAGGAAAAATACCACTAATACTCAAGGTAACAAGTAAAACAAGCTTGAGGCCTAAAGAAGAGCAATTACTGCAATCACCAATAGGTACAGTGGAGGACGCTATCGCTTTAGGCGCTGACGCTATCGCAGCAACAGTTTATTGGGGTTCACCATACGAGGACATAATGATTAGAAACTTCCTGGATCTAACGCAATCATGCGAAATGTATGGGTTCCCAATAATGATGCTAGCTTATCCCAGAGGCCCAACAATAGAGAATAGGCACGATGTTGAGATAGTTAGATACGCTGCGAGAGCAGGTGCAGAGCTGGGAGCGGACTTAATAAAAACACATTACACGGGATCAACAGAAACCTTCAGAGAGGTTGTTAAAGCAACACCAGTACCAGTATTAATGAGCGGAGGACCAAAAACAAATACCCCTGAGGAATTCTTGGAAGCAGTTAGAAGCGTGATGGATGCTGGTGCAGCTGGAGTAGTTGTTGGTAGAAACGTTTTCCAGAGCGAGAAACCAGATAGGATATCGAGAGCAATAAAAGCAATAGTATTCGAGAACTATAGTGTTGAAGAAGCAATAAAATTACTGAAGGGATGATAAGTGGTATTCGTTCTAACAGCAGGACACATACTAATAGATATAAGAATACTAGTCGATGAATTCGCGACACCAGACAGAGAAAGCACAATCCTCGGGCTAAGCAGGGGTCTCGGAGGATCAGCAGCTAACGTTGCAGTAGGCGTTGTTAGGCTCGGAGGAAAAGCAAGAATAATTGGGAAAGTAGGGATGGATAATTTTGGAAGGCTCGCAGTAGAGGAATTACTCAAAAAGAAAGTTGATATAAATGGATTAAAAATAGATTTACTAGGGGAAACAGGATTCTCAATAGTACTCATTAATCAGCACGGAGAAGTAATATTCTACGGTAAAAAAGGATCAGCAGAGAAACTAAGAATAGAGGAAATAAACGAGAACATATTTGAGAACATAGAATTCCTCCATATAGCAAGCCTAAGAAGAGAAATCGCCGAAGAAATAGCTAGAATCGCGAAAAAACACAAAATAACAGTATCATACGACCCAGGAAGATTAGTGGTGAAAGAAGGATACGCAAAACTATCACAAACACTCAATCACATAGACATCCTGCTCGTAAACGAGAAAGAAGCACTAACACTAGCAAACAAAACAAGCATCAACGAAGCAATAGAATTCTTCAAAAAACAAGTAAAAAGCAACACAATAATAAAACTAGGAAGCAAAGGAGCATACGTAATCAGGAAAAAAGAAGCAATACACATAAAACCACACAAAGTAAAAGCAATAGACACAACAGGAGCAGGAGACGCATTCGCAGCAGGACTAATAATAAAATACAGCGAAACAAGAGACCTAGTACAAGCAGCAGAATACGGAAACGCAGTAGCAGCACTAAAAGTACAGAAACTAGGAGCACAAGAAATACCAACAAGAAAAGAAGTAGAAGAATTCATAAAAAATAAAACAAGATAGTATCTTAGTCTCCATATTTTTATTGTACTTATTAAATGCCAGTATTACGCGATGTAATCCTTATTCGATAGAAATATGACAAAATAAACAATTTAGAAAATAGTTTCTCGTATCAAGAACTTTAGTATTTCCTTATATACATTGTCAAAGACTGCTTGTATTTCATTTAGATCCCTTGATTCCTCTTCGCGCGTCAATATCCTTCGGAATGGTTCTCGGTCATAGATGTAGCTATTAAGGAAATGAATATGAGGCGAAATCTCATTCTTTACTTTTTGTATATAATTTGGTATTCTTTGTTCTGATTTTCTTCGTTTCCATACCATGTTAAAAAGCATGACTACTCGACTCATCATCTCTTTTTCATCTTGTATTATCCTCCTTAATTTTCTTTTTAATGTGTTCAGCATATTAATTGTTCTTGTAATATCTATTATATTCGGTCTTAATGGAATTATACATGTGTCTGATGCTAAAAAGGCTAGAATCGAATATTTTGGTTCATAAAATGGTATTGTGTCGAGAATTACTAAATCCCAATCTTCATAGAGCTTTAAACTAGTTATCAAGTCTCTTATTAAATATTCTCTACCCGCTTCTGAGCCATACCAAATCGTGTCGATAACTTCAGAAAGATTTTCTGTTGATATTATTAGGTGAAAAATACTACCGCTCCGATGCTGAAATTCAGTAACGAAGTCTTTATAATTATCTCGAGACAATTCTCCCTCCTTATGCTTTTTTAATAATCTATCTATTGTATGACCAATCCGAACTTTGTCCTGATATCTTGAAAAAGGTAATACTCTTAAAGAAAGACCGTAACTGGGATCTAAATCAATGAGCAATGACTTCTTTCCATCCATATTTAAAAACAAAGATAATGTTATAGCTAGAGTAGTTTTTCCTACTCCTCCTGGAGCCGATAGAAAACTTACTACTTTCTTTTTGAATGTCATTGAATCACCGATATTTGTTTCCTATCTAAAAAAACGATTATTAACGGTATGTTAAATTTTTTACTTAATTCTTTTATCCCTCTAAAAAATTTTTCATCATATTTTTTCTTAACATGCATTAAAA
>JALWRR010000070.1 GCA_026993975.1 Promethearchaeati archaeon
CTTTAATGCGAATCAAATTTAGAGGTAGGTTCTCTTGAGCAATAAGACATCACGTATACCGGGATTTTATAAATTGCCGATTGAGGAACGAGTAAAAATCGTGAAAGAGTTCGCGGATTTGAACGATGAGGAAGTTGAATTGTTAAGAAAAATGGGGGCGTTAGATCCTAAGATAGCTGATGTCATGATAGAGAACGTGATTGGTGCATTCCCAATACCTCTAGGTATCGCAACTAATTTTCTGATAAATGGTAAAGATTACTTAGTACCTATGGCTATTGAAGAGTCCTCGGTCGTAGCTGCAGCTAGTCATGCAGCTAAATTATGTAGAGCTGGTGGAGGGATAACATCTATTGCTTCTGAATCAATCATGATTAGCCAGGTCCAATTAACTAAGATTAAGGATCCGTATGGGGCCAAGGTAAAGATACTAGAAAATAAAGAAGAGATTCTTAAAATAGCTAATGAACAAGATCCAATACTAGTAAAGTTGGGTGGAGGAGCAAAAGACATTGAAGTGAGAGTGATTCATCATCCATTAGTTGGACCCATGGTGATAACTCATCTTCTTGTTGATGTCAAAGATGCTATGGGGGCTAACGCTGTGAACACCATGGCTGAAGCAGTTGCCCCGTTCATAGAAGAGATTACTGGTGGAAAGGTATACTTGAGAATTATTTCTAATCTAGCAGATAAAAGATTAGTTAGAGCTAGATGTGTTGTTCCTAAAGATGTTCTTGGAGGCGAAGAAGTAGTCGATGGTATTGTACTAGCCTGGGCATTTGCGGACGCAGATCCTTATCGAGCTGCAACACATAATAAGGGGATAATGAATGGTGTTGATGCGGTTGTGATCGCAACTGCGAATGATTGGAGAGCTGTTGAAGCCGGTGCTCATGCTTATGCTGCTCGATGGGGAGTATATAAGCCGTTAAGCGTTTGGGAAAAGAATGAGGATGGAGACTTAGTTGGTACGCTGGAAATGCCTTTAGCAGTAGGTATTATTGGTGGCGCTACTAGAGTACATCCCATGGCTCAATTATCTCTAAAGATTCTTGGAGTAAAGACAGCTAAGGAACTGGCTGAGGTAATTGGTGCTGTAGGATTAGCTCAGAATCTTGCGGCTTTGAGAGCCTTAGCTACGGAGGGTATTCAGAAAGGGCACATGAAATTACATGCTAGGAATATAGCTGTTATGGCTGGAGCCACTGGAGAGCTAATCGATAAAGTTGCTGAGATTCTAATTAAGCATGGTAGAATAAGGTTTGATTACGCTAAAGAGGTCTTGGAGAAACTAAAGCGTGGGGAGCAAATAGACTGAACGTTCTCTATTAATGTATTTTTTATTTTTGATTTTCTACACGCATTCTGCAGTAATACTGAATTGCTCTCATTATTCTAGGAAATCTCCTAGGATACTTATCTCGGTTATGACCATTAATAAGTTCTACTGCTCTTTGATATTGAGTATTTATAATTGTGATGTATCATGATGACTTTGCGAGGAAATACGCAGAATGTAATGGGGTTTGACTTAGAAAAGGAAATTGAATCGCTACGAAGGTTAAATAAGCAGATAATAGATGTCTCAATAAGCTACTTTGATGGTACATCCATACTATCAACAAACAATGATGAGACAGCATATATTCTTTCAGCTGCTGCATCAGCTTTAAAGGGGATCGCGGATAAGATATCTGGTATGTTAAATTCAGGTCTATTCGTTAAACTAATTATTCATTTCGAGAAAGAGAAGATAATTGTTCTTTCAGTAGACAATAAGATAAATATTCTCTTAAGAGCGAAAGTTGAGGCGCCTCTCGGATTATTGTTAAGGGATATCACTAATTTGGCGAATAAATTAAGAAACTTAATCTAGGTGCTAGCGATGGCGAGTAAAATCATATTTCTAGGAGATGGAGGGGTTGGGAAAACATCCCTAATAAGGAGATACCTCGGTAAAGGATTAAGTAAGGGAATTACCCTAGGGGTAGATTTTTACTCTCTGCACAATGGTAATGCAGATATAGTTGTGTGGGATCTAAGCGGACAAGAGAGATTTCGATATCTCTTAGATTCATTTATAGTTGGAGCTAGGATTGCTGTGCTAGTATTTGACTTAAGTAGACCTAGCACTATGATAAGACTAGAACAATGGTTAGGATTATTAGATAAATTAAATAATCAAGTAAAAATAATTCTAGTTGGCAATAAGAAGGATCTAGGGAAAAGAATAGATAATGAATTTATTAAGCAATTAATAAACAGAATTGCAAGTAAGCATCGTTTCCTAAGATATATTGAGACATCAGCGTATAGTGGAGAAAATGTTGATCAGTTATTTGAATTAATAAGAAATATTATTCGCCAAGACGCGAGTAATAAAGAGGAAAAAATAAGGAAAATTAGAGCAATGATTTGAAAATCTCGGATGGTTCAATAAATCCACCAAAGAGATACCAGTAAATGGCCCCTAGAACTAGAATTGTAAAGCTACTGATCAAGATAAAGCTTGAAAATGGTAAATTGCCTATTCTTCTTTTTAATGATAGTGATAAGAATGCTAGAATTATTACAACTAATAAGGCAATAGAGAGAATTTCGTAAGCTGACTGTCCCTCAATTCCAGCAAGAAGTAGCGAAAAACCGAACAGAAAACCATTCGGTATGTTTAAAACCAAGAAATTCTTTTTAGAGGATTCGGGAGTATACTTATTTTCTAGGGCTAAAAATAAGAGTAAGATAATGTAAAAAGGATAGTAAGTGATCTTATGTCCTAATATCTCGTCGAGATAATAAGCATATGAAATTAATTCAGAGTTATTTACATTAAGATGCTTGATTGTCTCATGAATCGCATTAGAAGCCCAGTGAAAACCGAAGCCAACAAAATGCGTAACTAGAAGAATAATGAAAACATAATTAATGATCCTACTTGATTGTTTTTCTGAAAGCTTATTAAAAAGAAGATAAAGAGCGAGAGTAATTACTGGTGGATAGAAAATCAAGTTAATTAAATCTGGTATAGAGACAATAAATGGAATGTAGGAGAAGCCAAAAATGAGGTAAGGCATAATAACTATGCAGAAATAACTGATTGATAATACCCAAGTTAGAGTATATGTATCATCTAGACTCATACCCATATCTAATCCACCTCTTGGTCCGTAAATTTAACTTGTCTTTGCTTCCTTAATTTTCTTAGCGATTTTAATCGCTTCAGCCATTGATATTGTCTCAGTAAGCTTTTTGATTTCTCGAAGAATATAAGATTTAATATCGCTATGATGATTTTCAAGAAACCCATTAAGATTAAACAAGAAACCTATAAAGAACACCACGATAATGCTAATAATGCTTAATGAAGTAGCTAACTTAACAATATCGGTTTCAAAGTAATAGATATAGAAAGCGTAGGATGAGTATCCAACAAGTATCAGGAAGATTACGCGCAGTATATTTAAGACGCTACTATTAACTCTAGAAGAGAGGTAAAGGCTCGAATTATTTACCTTTATGTTAGTATTAAAGAAACTACTAGCAACAAGGAATTTCTTGTAGTGCCTATCATGACATCTAGAATTAAACTTTTTTTCTCTTAAGAACGAATATATAACTTGACCTAAATTCTCCTCAGAAACATTAACATTAACCTTACTATTCAAAGAAACCAAACTGCCTAAGAAACTAACCACGGGACTGAGCCAGAACAAAGCAGAAAAAACAACTAGAATCAAGCGTTCAGTCGACGTAAGCATATATGAGTAAAAAGCAGAAATAATTCCTAAAAAACCAAACAGAAAAAATAATGCTAGGAATTTCCGTTTCTTAAAGTAGATCGGTAATAGAGTAGCAATAAATAATATTAGAGATACATATAAAATAAAGAAGGGATAACTAAGCACATTAATCATGCTCAAAATTAAACACCATTAAACAACAAAACAATAACTAAACTTACTCTATTAGAGAAATATTCAACAATATTTATAATTTATATTTAAATTAAAGATAGTGTGACATGAAACTATAATGAAGCTAGGATTGCTTCAGGTAGTTTATTCTTGAAGAAGAGAATACTAGTTGCTTGTTGTGGAAATAGATTAATGAGGGATGATGGGGTAGGGTCATTCGTAGCTGAGAGATTACTGAAAATGAATTTAGGTAAAAATGTTGTTGTAGTGGACTATGGGATTTCTGGTTTTAAACTTTTTAACGACATAATTGATTTTGACTATGTGATCTTCGTAGATACAGTGAAATCAAATCAGGAGCCAGGAACAATTTGTAGATTCGAGATAAAACGCGAGGATATTGAAACAGCGAATCCAAATAACGCCCATAAATTATTTCAAATTAGCTTTCATGAAATAGATATCGAAAGTGTGTTATCATTATGTAAAGCAATAGGATTTTTTCCCGAAAAAATAATCTTTATCGGCATTGTTCCAAAAGATATTGAACCAGGAATCGGATTGTCTCGTGAAATAGCAGTTAAATTTATGGATCTAGTAAATCTAGTTCGAGATGAGATTAAAAATCTAAGAGAGCAATAATAGAGCTAGATCTCGTATTCAACTCTCTTAGCCACAATTATTGATAATTCGTAGAGGATTATCAGTGGAATAGATAGCACGAGCATTGAGAATGGTGTAGGATCCGGAGTCAAAATAGCTGTCGCGATTAATACGCCTACAATGAAATTCCTCCTGTTCTCCGTTAAATCAGTGTGATCTATCATCCCTATCTTCACTAATATATAAACAAAGCAAGGGAAAGTAAACACTACACCAACCATTATTGTCGACAAGAAAATAAAGTTATAGAATTCATCAGCATAAAAAATCGGTGTTGCCCCAACAGCCCAAATAAAGTAAACTAGTATTCGTAATGTGGCTGGTATCACAATGAAAAAAGATATAGCTGAACCAAGTAGAAATAGCGCAATAAATGCTAATGAGAATTTTATAGCTGAAGCTCTCTCCTCAGGATATAAAGCAGGTTTAACAAAAGCATATATCTGATAAGAAATATAAGGCAGAGATAATATGAATCCCAATAAGGCAGCCGCATTAAAATATAGCGAGAAAGCACCAGTCCAGGTCCCAGCTATCAGCTGTACACCACTAGGAGCTGTTTCCTTTAACACATACTCTATAACACTTTGAACAATAGTCTTGTAATTTCCTGAGAACGAAAAATCAAAGCCTTTAGTTGAATTAAAGAAATCAAGAATAGACGCAGGCGCCACAGACACAAACAACATAGCGATAATCCAAGCAATCAATGATTTCCTTAATCTTATCACTAATTCCTCTAAGTGCTCCCATAGCTCCATCTCAACGTCTTCTTCTGACATAACATAAGCACCAATAATTCTCTATGAAACGTTACTTAACTCTTTTTCTTCAGCTTTTCAGCTAGCTCTATACCCTTAGCTAGCTTAATAGCCTCCTTTACCTTCTGCATAGCTATCTTTTTCTTAACTTTTTCAGCCATGTTAATTATTTTTAGCGTGTTATATAATTTCTCAGCAGCTTTTATCTTATTTCTAGTCAGTAGTAACGCCATTGATAATTGCTTAAGAATAATGTTTCTTGAATGAAATAATATATACAAGATATATACTCCTAGAAGAAAGCTAAGCACTGGGAGATAGATTGGGAGATTAATAATGATCAATAATGGTTCATTCACGTAAAGTAAAATCCATGTATTTATTATCAAGAACCCTATCGTAGCTAGAATCGTCTCAATAATAAACTTTTCTCCGGGTTTGCACTTAAAATACACACCAAATCTATTCTTAATTCTAAGCAGTCCTATCTCGAGATTAACTTGCTTTGTCTTAACAATGTTTTTGAGTTTAAACTCACAGATCCAATCGCAATTAAGTTCCATACTAGCTTCTTTAATTGCTTTAATAACAAAGCTTTTAGGAATAGATGTGATTATCCTAGTTCTCTCCTCTACCGACAAATTCACAAGATACTTAACGCCCCAGATAACTATGAAGTAAATTAAGATCAAGTAAGGTACTAACATGATATAGTCATTAACGAAATTAAGAGCACTATAAGACGCGTAAGCAGAGACAAATAACCAGATTACTGCATAAACTAATACATCTTTTCTTTTTCCTGAAGCAAAAATGAACGCTACTATAACTGGAATCATGAAAAGCAATAAGTTTATGAATAAATCAATAGCTACCATGTCCGATACCTATTCACCTAAAGTAATTAATTAACTACTCTTAACTCTCTTCAAGATTTCATCAGCTATTTCTTCTATACTCTTACCCTCAGTATCAATACCAAGCCTTTTAGCTGTCTCAAGGAGTACTTCCTCCTCACTCTTCTCTTTCTTCTTGGTGCTTGCTTCCTCTTCAGATTCATTTGATTCGGATTTCGGTTCCTCACGTAAAGCCATTTCATATTCCTTTCTAGCCCTACCAAGTGCCCTAGCTAATTCTGGAAGCTTTTTAGGACCAAACAGAATTAAGATAGCTCCAAAAATCAGTATTAACTCGGGTATTCCTAACGTATATAGTACCATTGCCTGTAAATTAGGTATAAAATACATTTAACACACCATGCATTTAGGATTAGTGTTCTAATTTGAATATTAGTTTAATTTGTAAATTAAAATTTTTTCAATTTTTAGATATAAGACAATTTTAGATGGAAGACGGTCGGAGTTTTTAATCACCTCCGTTTAAACGTTTTTTTGACATTACTCGTTTCTCAGCCTCGTTTTCAGCTTGCTCCGTGGCTTAGGTACTGGCTTGAATAATTGTTGCTTGGCTTGTAG
>JALWRR010000071.1 GCA_026993975.1 Promethearchaeati archaeon
GGTTTACACCGCGGCACTTTATTTGGGAGGGGGGAGGTTCCTCAGGCACGTTTTTCGTGCCCGACAGCCGCTTCGCTGTCTGCCCTTTTCTCCATGTCTTGTCAATATATGTTGGATTGATTATAAAGTTATATTTATATTTTGATTCGTTCTTGAAAAACACCAGCTTTAGTTCTTGTTATTTTGCATTACGCTAAGTTTTATATAGTTTATTTTATTGTAGTTTATCTTCAATATATTAGAGAATATCTTGGATCATCTTTATTTATTAGAGGTAGCTTTTAGATGAGCGAGGATTCATTCACCGAAAATGAGATTCAGGAAAAAATCATATGGGCCAATGTCATTGGTTTAACATTGAGTTGGATAATTTGGAATCCGTTTCAGAATGCTGTTTGGACTTATTGGCAGGTTTTTCTCTATGCGTTAGGTGCAACACCCTTTATAATTTCATTGATATCTGCTTTATCTGGAATAACTATATCTATAGCTAGGATTCCTGGTGGTTATTTAGCTGATAAAGTTGGTAGGAGAATACTAATAGTTTCTATGACTTACGTGATTGCTTTTACTTACCTAATAATGTATTTTGCGGATAGCTGGGAGATAATTTTGATCGCTAGTATAATCAGTAATATAGCTCTATTTTATCAACCCGCGTTAAACGCTATTATAGCCGATAGCTTACCAAAATCAGCTAGGGGGCGCGGATTCGCTATTATTAATATCTTGCCGAGCGTTGTAACTCTAGTTTCCCCATATATAGCGTATCTCTATGTTAGCAGATTTGGTATCCTGTGGGGTACTAGGGAACTACTCTTATTATCTTTTATATCTGGTATAGTGGCTGCAACAGTTAGATTATTCACGCTTAAGGAAACAATTAAGAGAAGAGAGAAATTAGATAGCAATATAGTTAGTGAAATGAAACTTGAGTACAGAAAAGCTATTAGAATTGTTTGGAGTAAAATGAAATTCCTTCTAATTAGTTACGCTTTAACTGGAATAGCTATGGGGCTATCATATTTAACTCAATTTTACGCGCTGAAATACCTATTAGTTAGCGAAGATATGTGGGCTTATATCCAGATAATCTCATTTGCAACATACCTTGTTCTATCATTACCATTCAGCGTTGCTACAGATAAGATAGGTAGGAAACCACCCATAATAGCTGCCGCGTTAGTAGCCTTTATTAGCTCCATTATCTTAGCTATCGCTCCAATAGGGGAGCAAGCATTCATGTATGTGCTGATCTCTTCCACTCTTGGATCGCTCGCATGGGCGATGGTGAGCAGTGCACTACCATCGATAGAGGCTGACTTGCTCCCATTAGAGATACGAGGAAAGGGCTACGCGGTAATTAATCTAATAAATTCTCTTGTTATATCTATTGCTCAATTGCTTAGCGGTGCTATATATACCTTCCTTGGTCCTAGAATGCCTTTCTATCTTAGTAGCTTATTCTGGTTTTTCTCATTAATAGTGTTCATGAAAGTTCCTGAAACATTAAAGAAATAATTCCTCTATTTATATTGCGCAATGAGAATACATTTATTCTTTCATTAATAATCTTTTTATTGCTCTAAATTCTTTATGCGGCTGCTCGCTATCTACAATAAATGCGACATACAAAGGTAATTCTTTAGACATTTCTTTTTTAAAGTAATCATATGCAATCTCTGGCAATTTTTCGTATACTCTAATTTTATACTCTTCCCTAAATACATGATATCTAAGAAATGCTCTTGTGCTTTCAGACATACATTGCATTGCAAGACTCGTATAACACACGAGACAATAAACTGGATACGACACTTTAAGTATTTCAGTTAAAGTTTTTTTACCATTATCAATGAAACCTTTTATTTTGAACGCCGATGCTACTGTAACTCCGAGATTGCGTGGATTGTATACCGTACATCCAGACCGATGAAGATGACTAATATACCGCTGATAAGGAAATCCATAATCCCAGTGATTATAAAACATGTATAATGGTGCCATACCATAATTCTTTGCATTGGCTATTAGCATATCAATTTGTCGGTGTCCACCATGGCTATGATCCAGATATCGATAGATATACTGATTTTTCTCCCTATACAAGCGTTTAGCCTGAATTTTCAATCCTATTATCCCGCATTTACTCATAATCCAGAGATCAAAATCAGCTCCTTCTTGACTCTCAACAGATTTAGTCAACTTTAGTATTATCATGTCATACGGTGATCTCCGGCTAAGATTTAGTAACATTATATCAGTGATCGTCTCTTCACTAATATTTAGTCCTCTATAAATCCCTTTGGTTGTCCTATAGTACCCATAGTACCTGCTCTCTCTCAATAAGTTCCATACTGTATATTCCACACTTCTAAACGCATTGCATATTTTTTCCCTCATAAATAACACCAACATATTATCCATGATTGATATTTTGAGAAAAAACGCATCTAATAAAATTTGAACCAAATTACTATAAAATTTGCCACAATCTAGTAAGAATTCGCATTCAGTAATTTAAGAATATGGAGAGATACTAGTTTGTCAAAATTAAATTGGCTCTTCTTTATTAATTCAGCACAGAGAGATAAAGTAGATGAAAAAACAAGATTATGTAAAAAGGATTATGCGAATTTTTAAACAGCGTCCTCGATATTTAGTTTAACTTTGATAGCAAGACTCATTAATTCGTTTATCAACAGAACAAATGCGTATGGTAACCTTAATCTATACATCTCTCCCTTATCTCTATGAATTGGGCATTCCCAACGCTTCCTACGAGGATTATAGTACCCAATACTGCCACATTTCTTACAAACATATACATCAACACCATCAGAACTATCTACAAAACGCTCACGAAGGAATTGAGACACTCCTTGCCCGAGCAAAGCATCTCTCTCCATCTCCCCTAAACGTAAACCTCCTCCTCTAGCTTTACCCTCAGTTGGCTGTAATGTAAGTAAAGTTACTTTTCCACGCGCTCTAGCATGCAATTTATCTTTAGCTAAGTGCTTAAGTCTCTGGTAATATACTGGTCCCATAAGCACGTGTGTACTTAGTCTCTTACCAGTTTTACCATCGAAAAGTACTTTTTCACCATAGTAATTTAAGCCCAGTTTCTTAGCTGTGCTCACTAATTCTTCGAGCCAATCCTTACTCTCGAAAGCTGTTCCATCGAAAGGTTTACCCGTTTTTACTGCAATGTCTCCCGCGAGACTCTCCAATAATTGACCTATCGTCATTCTTGATGGTATAGAGTGAGGATTCAGAATTATGTCTGGCGTCATCCCATATTCATCAAACGGCATATCCTCCTGTGGAACTATTAGGCCAACTACGCCTTTTTGTCCGTGTCTCGAAGCAAATTTGTCACCTAACTCTGGATACCTAGGCTGTCTTAATCTTATTCTTACTAATGTAGTCCCATCCTTAGTCGTTGTTAATATTACATTATCTACGCTTCCTCCTTCTCCTTTCCTAACCTTCTCACTTGTATCTCTTAATAATCTTATTGCACCATAAGATGCACCTAGAATACCTATATCCGCTGGACTAACTCTACCAACTATGAGTTCGTCCTCGTAGATATCTACTCCAGGCCAAGCTATTCCGTCTTCAGAGAGTTTTTCTCTAACTTTATGTCTTGCTCCTGGCACTTCATCTGTTGGTACTCTTATCACATCAGTCCTATTTGCAATGTACCTTCTTTCTTCAACTTCATAGATCCTGTAAAGGAACCCTCTCATGAATCCACGCTCTATTGCTGCCTTATTAATTATTAATGCGTCCTCGATATTGTATCCCTCATAAGATAATATTGCTACTATAGCGTTTTGACCAAATCCTCTCTTGCTTGCCCCAGAAATCTCTGCTGTTTCTGTTGTGACTAATGGTCTCTGAGGATAACTCAGTATGTATGTGGATGTCTCGGGTCTAACTCTATAGTTTGGTCTAGGTATACTCATTGCTTGCTTCGCCATTGATGTTTCATGAGTGACTTTTGGTGATTGATCGTGATTAGCGAATGGTATTAATCCTGCACTAACTCCTAGCATTGATGCTGGAGCTATCTCCATGTGCGTGTGTTCTGGTGTTAATTCTTCCTCGTTTAATGCTATGTATGCATCCTCCTCTTCTTCTGGATCAAGCATCTCTATTATTCCGTTTTTCAGGAGGTCATCGAAATCCCATTCACCTGACTCAAGCTTCTTTATGTGCTCTTTCTTTAGTAATGGTTTACCGTCTTTCACTAGTATTAATGGTCTTAGTATTCTACCTCGATCTGTACTGATATGTATCTCACCGTACTTCTCCCAGTACTTTATTGATATCTGCCAGGGAATCTCCCCTTTTCTTCTTAGATTCCTGAAATCTTGAACAAATTTAGCCGGGTCCTTAACATGACCAATATACAAGCCATCTACAAATACGGGGGTATTCGGGTAGGGTGACCAACCGATCTTAACTGGCTCTCTATTCAACCCTATTCTCGGCAATAAATCATTTATCATCCTATCCTTATCTTCTGGTGGAATATCAGCTGTAACGTATGCCATTAATGACAAGTGCTTGGTTAATCCACATAATTCGCCTTCAGGGGTCTCGTTTGGGCAGAATCTCCCGAAATGCGTTGGGTGAAGATCTCTTGCCTCTACTTTTCCTCTTTTTGCTTCTGCTGATGTTCTAGTTAGAATATTTTTTACTCTTCTTAAGTGACTTATATTATCTAAGTGATTTAATCTTCCAAGAATTTCTGTCACTCCAGTTACTCCTGTTGGCCAGTGCCCAGTGGCTAGCGCGCTCATGATTGTATCTGATAATCGATCTGTTCTGAGCACTCTCTTGATATCTGTTATATCTCTGTATCCCGCTACCCAGTTAACTATCTTTCTTTTCGTTTCCTCTATGAAGCTTCTCCATGCTATAGCGAATAATTCCTCTAGGAAGTCCCCAACCATTTTTAATCTCTTGTTCTTTAAGTGATCTCTGTCTTCCGGAGTTACGTACCCGAAGTATATTAGTACTACCCTCCTGATCATTCTGGATAAGTAATACCCTTTCATTGCCCAAGAGCTCTCATCTGTTCCGAGATGAGGCAATAAATATAGATTCAACCTCCTCTTAACTTCTTGTATCACTTTATCCTTATTTCTCTGTGTTATCGGTATCCTGAAGTTATCCATATAGTAAGATAAAGCAAATAACGCATCTTCCTGGGTTCTAAGGAACTCTGGTTTTACTCCCTGAGCAGTAAGTAGCAATACTGTTGATATCAAGCTCCCTCTAGGACTTTCTCCCTCTATCTCCTCAGGAGAAGCTGCCATAACGATATCTCTCATAGTGAACCCTAGGGCCCTTAACAATAGCACTGCTGGTATCGGTTCCTTTGTTCCCGCCCTAGTGAATCTAACGTAGAGCCTTAAATCATCTCTGCCCATATACATTGTTACTCTATTCCTGTATGTTCCTGGGGAAACAAGCCAGGCTTGTACAGCATATTTTTTGGCTTCTGCAGATACACCTTCAAGTCTCTCTGTGAGAATGCGACCTCTTACACCCTCTTCTCTAGGTACTACTGCTCTCTCAGATCCATTAATTATCATGTATCCTCCTAGATCCATTGGATCCTCTCCGATTTCCGCCATGTATTCCGGATCCCTCTCGATATATATGCTCATGTATGGATCGTATTTCGACCCAACCATTAGGGGCATTATCATGAGAAGAACTCTATCTTTCTTCACTATCTCGCTTGTTCTCCTGTTTCCTTCGTACTTAACCCTCTTTAGCGCCACCCACACATATATGGGTATTCCATATGTTATTCTTCTTATCCTGCATTCTAGCGGCGTAATATCGTAAATTGGTGATCCATCGTACTCAAATGTTAGTGATCTCCTTTCTGGTTCTACTCTAACCATTTCCTCAGAATCATTATCTAGCGCTACTCTAAAATCCAGGAAGAAACCTACTTCCGCATCAATTATTGGGTGAGCTTGAATAATTCTCCTTAATCCATGATCTATGAACTCATCGTAGCTCCTTATGTGGTGAGAAGCTAAGCCATGATGTTCAACCATTTTTCTAATAATTAACCATCTATCTTCCTTGCTTAGCGTAATATTTTTCCCCATCTATAACACCAATAAACCCTAAAACATATATTTATTAGGCTGGATACTCATTTAAAGAAAACTAAAACTTCAAGCACAACACTCAATTAAATTATAATACATTGTGGATAGATTCGCTACAAAAAATATTTAAAGATTTTGTTACCCTCAATACCCATAATTATTAGGCGAGTAAAAAAGAGGTGGGCCCGTAGCTCAGCCTGGATAGAGCGACGGCCTTCGGAGCCGTAGGTCGCGGGTTCAAATCCCGCCGGGCCCGCTATTAATCAACCGCTATTTTATACTTAACCCTCGATAACTTCCATTATTCCGTCAGCGAAACTCTGTAGTACCATTCCAGGATCCTTCGCTTTCACAACGGCTGAAGCCACCAGTATTCCTTTCGTTCCCAATTCTAATGCTTTCATCACATCCTCTTTAGTTGATATCCCAGCCCCACATAATGGGATTACTTCCCCATTGCCCGCGTTATTAATTCTTATTACTGCTTCTCTCAGAACATCTGGTTTGGCTTTACTGACGCTTATTCCAGTTCCTATAAGTTCTGGTGGTTCATAAGCCACAAATACTGGCTTGAATCTAGTTACTTGCTCGCTCTTCTCAGGAGTATCTGCGCAAATAGTAGTTATTAACCCTACTTCCTTCGCTCTCTTCACAG
>JALWRR010000072.1 GCA_026993975.1 Promethearchaeati archaeon
AAACAGTCTTGAGGGGCCAAGAGGACACCACTAATAAGCTAAAAGCAGCCAAAAATTAAAAGCCTCCGGTATGTGTGGTCGCTAAGCGACTACAGAGAATTTTTTTAACAAGAGGTTCACAATTGATTTATATAATTCATTAATAATTGTCTCTACTCTTTCATCATTTTTTTGCTGAATTGTAAGCACAGCAGCTCCGCTGTGTCCCCCTCCTATATATCCATACTTATCTGCAATAGTTCTGAAAATTTCTCCTAAATTAATGTTTATTCGTGATCTCCCAATAATCCTAGTTACGTGTTGTTTTTTGGATGTAACAATTGCAATATCCGCTCCAAGTTTTACCAAGGAAGAAGCAACGGATGACTCATAAGAGCCAACTTTAGTGAATACTATAAGCGTATTATCTATCCGATAGATTTTGGTTCGTTGGGCTCCTTTAAGACGGGCTATTTTCTCGTCAATATTTCGAGGGATTCTTTTTAGTGTGCTTGCTATTTTGCTGTATGATCCGTAATTTGAAAGGATTGACAACAAATAAAATGTTTTGCTATTTGCTCTGTCAAGGAAAGAGGTATCTATTAATATACCGCCTATCAATGCAGTTGACAAATCTTTATTTTCTAATATACTAGAATAATCTAATGCGATTATTAATTCAGTGATTATTTCAGATGTTGAATTATATGGCTTGTATAACAAGTAGTTAAGATTACCTACTTGTTTAGCATAGTGATGATCTATCGCCACCATTATGTCGGCTTGATCTGTTATAGATTTAATTTCTTTCTTTTCTATTCTTTCTGGATTAGAAAAATCAACCAATATGATGCATTTCCTAGTATCTCTCCCCCTATTTTTATAAATTTTATTTCTATCGCTATCAAAGAGCGGGAAATTCATAGTGTGTAATATATAGTTCAATTCCATTGGTATCGATGGTAATAGGACTAAGGGATTTAACTTTAATCTTGATAGCAATTCTTTTAGTCCCCAGCAGGATGCATATGCATCTAGGTCAGGTTGTTCATGTGGTAGAATTATAATGTCTTTGCATTCATTTTCTTTTAAAAAAGAGATAAAAGCCATGTATGTTGACGAATCAATGTGATTTTGTTCTATCATTTATAATTTACCTTTTACTTATTTTTGAAACGAGCTTGTTGTAGAACTCCTTAGCAATGATATCAGCGAGTTCCTGCTTCTTAGAAAAATAATGGGAGAATGGACTCACTGCTAGCTTGATCGTCAATTTGATCTTAATTAATGTGTTCTCTCGAATAATCTCTGCTTCGAGAGGCGGTTCAAGTAGCTTAATTTTTAGTTTCTTTTCTAGTAGCTTATAAACTTCTTCCTCTGCCTCGCCTACTGCAGTAGCTAGTTCATCATAATCTAGATCTGAGTGAATTTCTGTTTCTAATACATAACTAAAGCTATCGTTTGATTTTTCATTCATAGTTCATCACTATGCTTTAGCCTCCAAGCGATGTAGATGGCCCCTTAATGTATCCTAGATCACGTAATATTTGCTCTAATTCCTTGCGCCCAATCTCAATCTGCTTTTTAACAATGCTAATTCGTTTATCAAGGGTTGTTAATTCTTCTTCTAGATCTTCTTCAACGCTATTTATATCCTTTTTTATGAGGATGTTTGCTCCAAGAAATTTATAGACGGTTTCCTGGCCTTTTTCTTTGGCTTTTTTTAGTTCTGATAAAGCTGTAGATACTTCTACTCTTCTTCTTTCAAATATCTGTAATTGTTCTTCAAGCGATTTTAATTGCTGAGAAAGTAATTGAGCTTTCTGAATATCTTTATTTCGATTCGATCCAGACATTGCTAATCACCTTTAAACTTTCAATAATAGCCTTTAACCATTTAAAATATGAATTAATTGATGCTCTTAAAGAGGTTAAATCATGAGTAGATATATGGATTATAATTGTGTTGTTTTTTCTGAGTATTTTGCTAATAGATCTTTCAGTTGGTGCTTTTTTACTCTCAGGTATTAACGCGTGATATATCGCTCCAGAGGCATTTGGATCATTAAAAACTATCTTTATTTCTGCTTGTATCTCCATACATGATGCACCTTTATTCTTAACACGCTTACTTGTTCTTTAGGATCAATGAAATCTAATTCAGCGGGTGCTAATTTTTCGCTCTTTTTCTTATCTAGAAGCCAATCTTCTCTAAACTCTTCGAGGTCTTTCACAACTAAATAAATAAAATTTCTATGAGATGGATTTTCTATAATCCATTTAGATAAATAATCCGCTAAGAATGAGTATACATCATTGCATGATCTTGAATTACAGTTATTTACTAATCCGATCCCCTCAAATGCTTTTCGATGCCTCCTATTAATATGTATGCCAAGTATGAATATTCGTCCATATAAATCAAAGAAACCTTTCTCAACTACACGATACATGGTTAAAGCAGATGGATTGCCTAATCTAGTATAAACCACAATTAGTCCTTGGTATCCCTCTAAAGCCGCATAATAAGCTATCTCATCCAAATTACTGGTGCCTCTTCTTATGACGGGGACATTCATTACTCTTGATAGTGTTTTTATTAATGTATTAGTTAGAGGACTTGTTCTAAGTGATGTAGTTATAACTAAGGATGGTTCATAAAAAACTGCTTGTTCAGATTTAATCATACTTATCTCCGTTTTATCCCATTTCTAGGCATTTTTCTCCATTTCACTCTCGCTTTTTCTCCAGTAATAACAAATACATCATCATTCGGTGTATACTTGGTTTGGTTATCATTAGAATTAACTTTTACTCTAGCGTAAGGAGACTCAACTGGTCCAAAGGTCTCTATCACTACTCCTATCTTTCTTAGATTAGAATCAAATACTACCGTTCCAGGAGAGAGGTATTCACGCGTTTTTATAATTAATATGTTCGGAGCGATTGGGGAATAGTGAAGAATTTTTCCAATTTTCTTAAGTTTTCTCTTCATTTTCACCAACTTTTTCCTCGCTACCAGCCTTGATTATTTTTACGAAAAGTAGCCCAGTTGCTTTTTTAACTATTTCATTGATTTTATCTCGATCCTCTCTCATAATCGTGCCAATTCTTTCTACGGGCTCATACACATCGAAATAATCGGCAAATATGCTAAGTGCAGGTATTTGAGGTCTATAAACAATATCTCCAGGTTCAGCAGTATGGAAACGTTTATTAAGTCTGGTTTTAAATGTGGGAGGAAGTTTAATCATTATCTCGATATTATCTAAAACTATCGCTTCGCTTATGATCGGAAGTGAACCACTAATAGCTTTTCCTGGACCTGGAGAATTCCTAATACTGCCTTGTACTGGACTAAAATTCTTGAAAAGGAATATTACTCTACGCCATACTTGACTGCTGCTTTCAAATGGACCAGTGGCAAGAGAGACCATTCTCAACACCTCCACAGAAACACTTAAAAAAAGAAATAGTTAGAATATAAAACTTATTAAGAATGGTGAATTAAGAAGAGGGCCGGTAGCGCAGACTCTGGGAGCGCGCCCGGCTGAAGGGCTTACGCTTTTGGATACCGGGAGGTCGGCGGTTCGAATCCGCCCCGGCCCACCATACTAAAATTTCTTATCCATTTATTTCACGAGCTTCGTATTATACCTTCTTTTTTCAGAGCAATTAGACAAATTTTTAAATAGGTTTAGAAGTGTTCTATTATGTTTTATTTAGATAGAATACTGAGAGGTTGCGCCGGTAGTCTAGAGGCAGGATGCCGGCCTTCCAAGCCGGTGGCGCGGGTTCGAGTCCCGCCCGGCGCACCACTTTTCTGTCAATGCAAAATTTCTTAGAAATCTTAATATGCGTGAAATGAAAAATTTTCTATTTGTTTTTTATAGTTGTTTTTCATATTATGACGAGAACTGCGATATCAATTTTGCGAGTGGTTAAGCTATGGAGAACTACGAAAAGAACGGCCATGAGAGCGTTGATCTAGATAAGTTAAAAGCTCTTATATCTAATGGACATTTACCAATGCATATCGGTGTTATTCCTGATGGTAATAGACGGTTTGCTAAGAGGCACGGTTTATCACTGTATGAGGCATATGAGTTAGGTATTCAGAAAGGCGAAGATTTCGCTGAATGGTGTAGAGAGTTAGGTATTAAATATCTTAGTTTCTATACTTTATCCATGGAAAATCTCGAAAGGAGGTCGGAGAGAGAACTAGAATTATTATTTAGGTTGCTTAAAAAGTATATGCAAAGGCTGCTGGTCGATGAGAGGATTCATCGTGATAAAGTGAGGGTACGCGTTGTTGGTAGATTGAATTTATTACCAGAAGATGTGAGAAGTGTCATACGAGAAGTTGAGAACGCAACTAGTAATTATTCTTCTTACTACTTGATCTTTCTTATTGGTTATTCTGGTCGTGCAGAGATAATTGACGCAGTTAATGCACTTATGAGAGATAAATCTAACGGTATAAAAAAGATTGACGAAGAACTTTTTAGGAGATATTTATATCTACCTAATGTTCCCGATCCAGATCTAGTAATAAGGACATCTGGAGAAATGAGAATAAGTAATTTTTTGCTATGGTATATTGCCTACTCTGAGTTATATTTCGTGAAAAAATATTGGCCAGAAATAACTTATAGTGATTTACTTCTTGCAATTAAGCATTACCAGAATAGAGAAAGAAGATTTGGTAGATAAGGAGGGCAACTAGATGAATGCTCGTAATTTAGAGAAAGTGTCCGCTGATGTCGAAAGGATGTTCAGGGAGTTTAACATAGAGAGTATCGATAAGATCAGAAATAGGCTACCACAAAATAAATTTCTTGAAATGGGTTGGTTAATAGCTCATAGGGATTTCGATAAGTTACTGGACTTATATAATAATGGGAAAAAATTTGCTGTGGTAAGTGGAAGGGGACCTTCAGGGCCTATACATCTCGGTCATTTATACCTATTTCAAGTTGTTAAATTTCTTCAGGATACTTATAAAGCTGAAGTCTTTATTCCCTTGTCTGATGACGAAAAATTTGTTTTCAATAAGTTGAGAGATTTCAATGAGGGGCGTTATTGGGCTCTAGATAATGCTCGTATAATTCTCTCACTTGGATTCGATGAAAAGCGAACACATATTTATATCTCGTCTGAACAGAAATGGGTGTATAAATATGCGTTATTATTCTCTAGAAAGTTAACCATAAATACCGTTAAGAGCGCATTTGGTATAAATGATAGCAGTAACGTAGGTATACCATTTTATGCCGCTGTACAGATAGCACACATCTTACAGCCTACAATTGATTTTAATCTCCCAGTAGTTGTTCCGATTGGATTAGACCAAGATGTATATATGCGTTTGTCTAGAGATGTATCAGATAGATTGGGATTAATGAAACCAGCTTCTCTATATGTTCGATTTGTAAAAGGATTAACTGGTGAACCAATGAGTAGTAGCATACCAGAAACAGCTATATACGTGAATGATTCAGATGATGATATAAGACGTAAAATAATGAATGCATTTACTGGTGGTCAACCTTCTATTGAAGAGCATAGAAGATTTGGAGGCATGCCAGAAAAATGTGTAGTGTTCGAATGGTTAAAAGCATTTGTCTTCAGTACATCTAAAGAAGCTGAAAAGCACGCTGAGTTATGTAGAAATGGAGAGCTTGTTTGCGGCTTTGATTGCAAGAATTTATTAGCTAGACATATAATAAGGTTAGTTCATGAAATAAGAAAAAATGCAGATAAGATAGATTTAGATAGATACATGATGTGATCTCGGAATGTTAGAAGATGTATTTAGGAGAATTCAAAGAAAGTTATATAGGTATTTTGAATCGCGTGAAGGTTTAATAAGGGAGGCTAGAGATGTACTTCGGTTTTCACGTGAATCAATTCAATTAATTCATCAGAAAAAATATGAGGAGGCGTGGGAATCGCTGGGGAGAGCAAAAAGTTTGATAAAAAAGCTAAATGAAGAAAAGCTTAAGGATCCACGTCTAAAATATTCTGGATTCTGGCTTGACGTGTCTAAAGAATTTGCTGAAGCATACTTAACTTTTGTAATAGTTAGTAATGTGCTAGAAGGAAAACAGCTTGAAATTCCCGATCCGGAAGCATTGGGAATACTGGAAGAAGCGTGGGTACTAGGATTATGTGAAACAGCAGGAGAATTAAAAAGGGAAATATTTATGGCGATTGAATCGAACGATTTTAAAAAAGCAAGAAAGCTATTGGGGATCATCAACGAGATCTATGGTTTAGTTTCATCTCTCTTATTACCTAACGCCATTATACCAAATTTAAAAGCGAGAGTAGATTATCTTAGATCTATTCTAATTTCATCTGAAGAAACCTTGCTTAGATTAGAGAAGGAGTATGAATTTTCTAAAAAAATATACGGCATAAAAAGATAGATATTGAGTATCTGTTTTAATTCACTGTTTTTTAAGGGAGATTATGTACCAGCTTCCATCCTCAATTATTCTATATCTACGTTTTAGTTGCTTTATTATATATTGTAATCCTCTGGAACCACTTAATGTTCTTTGTATCTCTCTTTTACGCACAATAAAGTAGGG
>JALWRR010000073.1 GCA_026993975.1 Promethearchaeati archaeon
CCGGATTCTTGAGAACCGTGCTACTAGTCTTCACTGATACATCCACCGCTACTGGCTGTATTCCCGCTGTCAACTCTATCGCTGGCAAATCATAGTGATCCTTGGATAGCACTAATTTGATGTCATAATATGTGTTTGATGTTAACATACCGCTCTTTACGAGGATAGCGTATTGACCATTTCCAAGGGATATTATTGTGATTGCGTCACCGACGTTAGTTGGGCTTCCACCGACTAGAACTGTCATCTGTATGTTTACGTCAATTCCAGATCCATTCAAGAGGTTTATCACGCTCACGCTGAAGTTAAAGTCATCACCCCAAGTAATATTCGCAACAACCGGCGTTGCAACTACGCTTGTGGGTATTGATAATATTCTAGCATATACTGTTACGGTAGTACTCTCATAGTATGTTTTCTCTAGTTTCACGTTGATTGCGTATGTGTGACCGTCAGTTAGCTTACTTGAATCTACTGATATAACATATACTCCATCCTTGAACTCTACTTTTACTCCACTAGTAACTTTATTTCCTGTCTCTAGGTCAGTGACATTTAGATCTATTTTATCTGCCTCAATACTAAATCCATCCCTAGTTCTATTCCAGTATAATATGGATTGTCCAGACTCACCCCAATACAATGTGATGTTAGCTGGTTGCACGAAGGATACAGTCTTTATTATGGTCACTGTTAGAGTAATCGTTAATGTCCTGTTCACATAGTACGTTTTATTTAACTTTACGTTAATTGTGTACACATCTGGTATCAAGTTTAACCTCGAGGTATTTATAGTTATTAGATATGTACCTGTGGAGTTAGCGGTTAGTAGACTTGTATAAACTTTATGGCCATTAGAGTTAATTATTGTTATGTTTGCTTCATCAGCTGTTACTCTTATCCTATGGAGCAGATCATAGTAAGTCACATTAATTATTGTTGATAATCCGTACTCAACTGTATCCGATGTCTTACTTGTATAAGCTTGAGTTGGAATTGGGTTAATCGATATGCTAACTGATACTTTTGATGTCTGGTAGTTGAGCTTTCTAGCAATTATGCTCAAGAGATACGTCTCGATCTTTAAGGATGATGTATCAATCTGAATTGAATATGCTCCGCTACCTTTCTCTGAAGCTGTGCCAGATAATACTGTGTTGTTATTAGCATCTAGTAATACCCAGCTTACATCAGATCCCTCCACACCTTCATGAGTATCAGTTCTGACTAGATCTAGTGATAAGTGAATGTCTTGAGTGTAGTAAATGTTTATGGATGACGCATTAGCCATGAGCAGTGTTGGTACTTGAAGGATTGATAACGTGTATTTCACTGTAATATTACTATACCCTAGCTTAGAGATACTTATCTCTACAAGGTATACTCCGACTGATAAATTACCAGTTAATCTGAGATCATAGCTATAATATTCTTTGTTAGCAGAACTCTCAACCAAATCGAACTCTCTGTACTGTAGAGTCTCTCTCACTATTGTTGCTCTGACTATAGCATCGCTCACCGGTGTATACAGGAAGTCTGAAGTATGCGTGATATTTACCCATACTGTAACGTCTCTACCCCAGTAATTCTCTATTTTATCTGGATAATTCACTAGCATCGGTATGGGAATTATCTCTAATGTAGCGTTAGCTGGTGCTGGCCTCGTGTAACCAGCACTGAAACCAGAAACTTGAATCAAGTATGTTTGCCCAGCTTTTAGCTTACCACTTAGCGTGACTTCATATACATAGAGCGTCTCAGATAGGTTAGTCATCTTACCGCTCTCAAGTATTTGACCAGTAAATCTATCTATTATCCAGATAGTCATGTTTGCTTTAACTGGTTCATCTGTGACTGAATCTATGAACTGAGCATATATAGCTACCGTTGATCCCCAATAATTCTCGTATGTTTCCTGTGATAACGAGATGTACGCTGGTTTAGTACCATACTGAACTGGGACAGTTACATTGAATACCTTCGTGGCGTTGAATTCTATTGTAACGTTGCTTGAAGCCATGATACCATAGTACTCCGCGTTTATCTCGTATGTTCCATGAGGCAAGTATTCGAATTCAGCTATTCCGCTACTGTTCGTTAATTTGCTATAATTCCTTGAACCAGCGTAAAGATATGCTACCGCTCCAGGTAAGTACTTACCGTTAATGTCAATAGCTCTCACATATAGTGTAGATACAGAGAGCTTCATATTAACTGTGTTTGTTGTGTTTGATACATCCCAGACATAGCTTGATACGTTACTTGTTGAGACCTCGTATTGCGATTGATAGAACAGCTTTATATCGTATTCGACCCTATCCACAGTTAGGTGACCTACTGGCAAATTATCCAGGAGGATATAGTTCGTGGATACTACTGTATGTGTGCTGTTGATAATGATTTCGCTTCCAGATATACCATAATAATATGTGCCCGTTATGTTTAGTATGAATCTATCTCCAAAAGCATTATTGTCACCATCTAGCACCCTTAAGTATAGATCCCTAACATGTAGCTTGTATTCGAATGTTGTGTCGCCAGTTATGCTTATGGATGTATTAACCCTCTTTGCTCTTGGGAATTGTAGGAAGAATACTGAGTTATTTTCCCAGACAAAGCTAAGCTCATAATCGCTTGATGCTGGCACATCGAAGAATGTTAATGTACCAGTATTATCAGTTGTTCCTGTGAGATTTAAATTCTTGCTGCTTGAGTATAGTGCAATCTCAGCTCCAGGTATTCCATTTCCATCAAGATCCTTCACAATTATGTTTACATCTATAGCTGTACTCTCAGGAACCCTCTTATCGATAACTATCGGATATCTTAGCGCTAAAGTATTATCCTTGGCAGTGCTCAGGATGTTTGATCCAAGTGATCCAGCTGTAATAGCGTACGATGATTCAATTGAATTGCTCTCTCCTCCAACCAAATCAGCATATACGCTAGAGTAAATTCTGTATTTTCTGGCTTCATAGATGAATCCACTTGAAGTTAGGTTATGAGTAATGCTTGAGTATCCATTAGCTTTCAGTGAAATTACCCCCAAAGCGAGCCCATAATTATTCGTGTTATCGTAAACAGATAATACATAGCTCTTATCCACAAGATTAATCATCTCGTGATCTAAGTAATCTCCTTTCAGCAGTGTTGTGAATGAATACAGAGAGATATTATGGTAAGCTGTTACTGTTCCCCAGTAGCTAGATAAATCAATTCCCATTAATGTGATGTAACCACTATAACTAATATATTGCGGCGAGTAAATCGTTCTTTCCACTTCAAAGCTCGAGGAATTAGCGATAAAGGTAACTACATCATTAACTATCAGGTTATTCTCGACACCCCATGAGATAGAGTACTGAGCAAAAATGGGGCCCTCAACTATCTTGCTTACTGATATTATTGGAGGCCTTGGATCAA
Organism: Promethearchaeati archaeon; assembly: GCA_026993975.1. GTDB lineage: Archaea > Asgardarchaeota > Njordarchaeia > Njordarchaeales > Njordarchaeaceae > Njordarchaeum. The sequence continues at coordinate 3,424 of JALWRR010000073.1, forward strand.
GAACCAATAGGGATATTTCCTCGTAACCAAGATTCGCTCTTGAGTAATATCCTATAGATGACGAATAATATATTGGGTTATAGTGGCTTGGTTCGGGCCATGAATATGCTCCCGAATAATAATTCCATCTCCAGTCTCCAGTCCAGCCACCCATAACCTTCATAACTATTGGCTTATCAGACTCAATATGAATCCTAGTGTTTCTTGGTAATGGTACATCAACCCAAGAGGATACGTCTCGTAGATACACCATGTTGCCTCCTTGAGTAACTTCATCATAATAAACGTTTCTCAATCTCCATTTTGTTGATGAACCATTTATATAGAAGTACACGTGAGTATCTGGTTCTAGAGCACCAATCTTTACATATCTATTCTGGAACGGAAAAGCTAAATCAAATGTTTTACCACAATAGAGATATTGTCCACCGCCCGACCAGGTAGAGCCATCAGTTCCCTCATAGGCCCAATAGCCAGTTCCAGTATAAATTAATATTGGTTTGCTCGCCTCTACAATAGCTAACCCCCACTCCTCATGAAGCAACTCGACTGAATATGGTCTTCCTTGTGATCCATAGTAATTTACTGCTGATTTTATTGGCGTCGAGTAATAGAATGATACCTCGTAATTATTAGCTAATGCCCCTCCCCAATACGTGCTTGTTCCAAGACTCCCTCTTCTCCCTCCCCAGTAAGCAAAAATGAAATCTTCTCCGTCCCCATCTTGTAACGGGCTGGTACCATTCCAATATAAGTAGAGATTCAAGTAATCATTTGTATTCCAGCCAAGTACTATCCAGTAGCTCTTGCCACCAGGAAGACTAATTACTGTTTCATTCCAGTTTCCTGAACTTGGGTTGTTATAGTGATAGCCTGGAGCTACGGTAGGGGTAACAGTTCCAGTGTAGGTCATGTATTTAACGTAATATGGTGTTTGACCATATCTTCTCGCTGTTTCATTGAACATAAAGATCGTGATGTTAAATGGAACGGGAGTATTTGCTGGCGTAGTATAATTATTGTAGAGATCCACTGCTACTACTAGGTTTATTGATGTTGGGTCATCAGATACTTCATATGTTTCATTTGCATCTAGGTTTAGTGAGAAAGCTTTATAGGTCTCAAATTGCTCTGTAGCGCGATTATAATATTTAAGAGTAACATTGACATCTGTGTCATTGTATAGAGGAACGATGTTAAATCTGCTAAAGAACGGGAATACATATCTCTTGTACTCGTATCCTTTAATCATTCCAAAGAAATCATTTGATAAGTATCCTCCAACGATTGTTATTGGTTTTGTAGCTTTCACTCTCACAATATCATTCTCGAAGAATGATGGACCATTATTCTCGTTTGTATCATAATAACTATAAGGATAATAACTATAATATGTTCTTGTATCGCCCATGCCATGGAACCAGACATCTCCGCTATTAAGAGTAAACTGGAATGAATCATCTCCCTCGCTCAGATCCGTGACGGTAACTTCAGTATCATTGAAGTAAGCTGTTATGAACAAGTCTCTAGGAACCCAAAGCACAATATCTGTTCCGAAATAGCTGTAGAAAGCGTCATCGCTATCATGATCAACTCCATAGCTGTTTGGTTGTGTTGATCCGAGATCCGTTACAAATATTGATACTGGCTTACTAGATTCAACTTTAGTTAGATTATAGTATGATTCTCCAGATGGAGGATACCTAAGCATCTCTTTACTGTTAATAGTTGTATCAACGAGAAGTTTCCATTCCCCAGTTGATCTATTATATCCATATATCTTGACTCTCGTATCGTCATACCACGCCACAATCTTCATGTGGTCTCTAACACCAGCGTAACCACTATAGTTAGCCATTGTTATAGAATCTAACCAGACGTATGTAGCGTTAGATGGGTATGTGACTGATGGTAAGTAGAATAGTGAGGAGCCTTCCGCTAATTCCTGTCCATTTACTGATATCGATATTCCTCCATTTACTTGTATTGTGGATTCAAAGTACTTGTTCTCTATATGATACTTGCCGTCAGTCTCACTATATACAAGGAACTTATTCCTGTCTGATGAGAACTGATAAGTGTATCCTGTGCTGATATCATTCCAGTAAACATAGAATAACTTCTTTTCATTCGGAGCTAAGCTAGTTATCCATGATACGTATACTGACTTATAGTAGCTGCTTGAGGAATAAAATGATTCTCCCCATACTTGGGCTGGAATTATCTTAGCTGGGTTAGTAGAATTATCAACAACAATTATCGTGTTGTTAAGACACTGATTCTCAGGAAAATCTAACTGAATAGTGATAAGTTGCGTAGGCCTATAGATACCGTAAGTCTCGTTAACCCATACAGCGACTCTATATTTCCAGGTAGTATCGAACCAGTCTGATGGTATACTGCTAGTCTGAGTCATTTTAGGACCTTCAACAGGTATACCAGAGTAACCAGTTTGGGCTGTTTTAAGCAATATGTTGTTACCAGAATTAGCGCTATTGTTGTTAGGTGTACTAATGATATTGCTCGCGTTACTTTGAGTAACTTTATTTATATTTAACAGTATTGATGAAGGCGTGATCATGATGAGGACTAAGGCTATTATGAGGGAAGCTCTCTTTATTTTCATTCGCCACCCTCTTAGAAATCTACATGATAGGTAATGTATATGTCTAATGCAGAAATTAGTTCATATGTTTGAGTTTTTATAAATTTTATTTATGAATAATTTGGATTTATTAACAATGATTAACAATCATATACATTAGTTACGATAAAGAAGGGGAAAATCGTGACTTAAAAATCATGAAATGATGATTCCTCTCGAGCTATTCTTCGTTGGCTTTTTCTTTTTTAACATCCATTACAAGTTTCTTGAATATTAATTCAGCTAATAAACTAAATGCATCATCGATATTTATGTTCTCTTTTGCAGATGTCTCTATGTATGGCACATCTATACCTAACTCCTCACTAATCTTTTCCGCTAATTCTTTTCCCTCCGCACTAGTTATACAATCTGGAACTATCTCCCTCAGATCAATCTTGTTCCCAACTAGGACGAGAGGATATTTGCCAGCATTCTTAACAAATTCCTTAGCCCACTCTATTGCATCCTTATAGCTCTCTCTATTAGATACATCAAAAACTAATAATGATCCCCTACTTCCCCTATAGAATGCTGGCCTAACATGTCTCCAATGTGGTTGACCACTTAGATCCCATATATGCCAGATAAACGTTATTTCTCCGACATCCGATATATTTATCTTACTCTCCTTCTTAAAGAAATCAACTCCAATCGTCATTATGTATTCATGCTCAAACTCCTTACCTAGATACCTTTTAGCTATTGAGGTTTTTCCTACTGCTCCATCACCGATTAGAACTATCTTCAGCATTACTGAGCGTGTAGACAAGCAATATCACCAATTAAATGTTTTTATAACACTCTATTGAATTATGATATTACGCATTTAAATTTTAACACATTTTATGGCTAGCCTATATATAGGATGAATAGGATACTTAGTTAATATTTTTTAGTTTTCTACTTCGATTCGAAAATCTATAAGGTTAGGGAGTATTTTTGCATTATATATTCAACAGGACTTCCCTATTTTTAATCCTAGGTATCTCTCTAAGTGATCCTCACTACAGAAATATAGGATCTTTCCCTCATGCTTAATCTTTATTGCTTTCTCTCCACTTATTTCCTTGAAACAAAATGCGCACTTAACCATGCTGTTCACCTAAATTTAATTTCTTAATAACTGTGTTATATTAAAAAGTTATAAAAGAGTTATCATATTAATAATATATAAATCAGGGATCAAACCTTTACGATACATGCTCTCTAAGCGGCCTTAAAGTTTAATTTCGCATTAAAATAGTCTATATTATACCGAGCAATTATCGCTACGTTTGGTGAAGCGAGATAACAAGATCTTTAGCGCTACCAAGAATAGTTGCTTGTCCTAGAGATTGCTACGATACATGCGTATTTAGAGTTATTAAGCAGAAAAATAAGATTGATTTGCTTCCAAGCGAGATACCATTTGGAATTAAAGTAATGTGTCCGAGGGCTCATAAGGATTTAGAGAGGGTTTACTCACCACAAAGGGTATTATATCCTCATAAAGCAGTTAATAAAAAAGAGAATAAGTTCGTTAGAGTAAGCTGGAATGAGGCCCTCAATGAGATAGCAACCAGATTAAAAAATGTTCTCGATGAGTATGGACCAGAAAAAGTGCTTGTCCTCGATTATGCCGGCAATATGGGTCTCCTAACAAGGCATTTTTCTCAGAGATTATGGTATTTTTTGAAAGCATCTAGAACAGATTATTCTATATGTGATGGGGCTGGAGAATTAGGCATATCTCTTCATTACGGAAAAACTTATGGGGCGCTTATAGATGAGCTATATGAAAGCAAATTATTAGTTTACTGGGGATTTAACCCCGCTAGAACAAGTATACATAACTATCACATTGCGCTTAAAAGAAAAAAGAGCGGTAATGCGAAGATTATTGTGATTGATCCAGTTAAGACGGAGACAAGTAAAATAGCAGATCTCTGGTTAAGACCAAAGTTTGGTACAGATATCTATCTTGCTTTAGGAATAGCTAATTATATAATAAATAATGATAAATATGACCATGATTTCATAGAGAAATATACGGTGGGGTTCAGAGAATTCTCTAGATGGGTATCTAGGTTTAATCTAGATATTGTTTCTGAAAAAACAGGGATTAAAAAGAGTGAAATCATTGATTTTGCAGAGTTGTATGTTGATTTAAAACCAAACCTGATTTTTATCGGATACGGATTACAGAGGAGAAGAGGAGGCGCGAATACTGCTAGAGCTATTAGCTTATTACCAGCTCTAAATGGAGAACATAGGGGATTTTACTATAGTAATTCTGATGGGTTACTAATAGATAAGTCGCTTATAAGGGGGACGCATCTAGGGGCTCCCTCCCATATAATACCTCAAGCGATGATAAGCGAGTATCTTGAAAAATTAGGGTTCAAGTTTATATATGTTCAATTAATTAATCCGATAGGGACGCATCCAGATACAGAAAAAATAAAGAGATATTTCATTAGGAATGATGTATTCGTAGTTGTTCATGAGACACATTGGTCTGATACAGCTAAATACGCGGATATTGTGTTACCCGCGCCAACATATTTAGAAAAAGATGACTTTATTACTAGTTATTGGCATAATTACTTGATTTATAATAGGAGAATTCTTAAACCTCTAGGTGAATCACGATCCGAAATCTATGTGCAAGCTGAGTTAGCAAGGAGATTAAATATTAATAATGCAGCTATTTTTGAGGATCCTCTCGAAGTAATAAGGAATGCTTTAACTGATTCTTTATTCCAAGAATTAATGCAGAATGGAATTGTTAGGTTACCTTACTTAAAGAAGAATTCTTATCAAACTCCTAGTGGGAAAATAGAATTTAAAAGCAGTAAGGCAATCGAGCTAGGTTTGACGGAGTTTCCAGAACCAATAGATACTGATCGTGAGCGAAGAAACCAATTCTTACTAGTATTCAACGCTAGTATCAAGCATACCCATACGCAATTTGAAGACATTTACGGTCATGTCCCATCAATCATATTTATTAATAGTGATGACGCTGTTGAGAATGAGCTTAGGAATAATGATAAAGTGGCTCTATGGAACGAGACAGGAAGCGTTGTAATGAGGGTAAAGATTAGTGAAAATATTCCTAGAGGAATCATTATTGCTTATAGAGGAGCTAGAACTCTTGACGGTAAGAGAATAAATGCTATTGTTCCAGGAAAAGCCAACAAGTATAGGGAATCAGAGATAAATGGGGTTCCCGTATACATCTCGAAAATCAAGTAAATCACATAGCATTTGAATCATTTAACATTTTTATATAAATTGGTGACTAATAATTTCTTCTACCACAATTTCATTAATCAAGGTCCTAAACATGGTCTCATTTCCATACAGCGAGGCCCTTGAACTAGTCAAGAAATCAGTAAAAGGAAAGAGGCTCAACAAGGAGGAATTCAAAAAGATATTCAAATCAATGCTAGAGAATAAGTTACCAGATGTCGCACTAGCAGCATTTGTCTTGAGGCAGGAATATATCCCTTTTTCCCCAGATGAAACAGCAGATCTAACCCTAGCGATGGTGGAAATAGGCAAGACTGTTGATTTCGGTCCTAATACTGTGGATAAGCATAGTATTGGTGGTGTTCCCGGGAATAAGGTATCTCTACTGATAGTCCCTATTATCGCTTCAACAGGCCTCAAGATCCCTAAGACTAGCTCGAGAAGCATAACAACAATAGGAACAGCAGATACGATGGAGGTTTTAGCTCCTGTAGCACTTAGATTAGAGGAAGTAGAAGAAGTAGTTAAGAAAACAAATGGATGCATAGTGTGGGGTGGAGCACTAGATATAGCTCCCGTAGATGACTTATTAATCAGAAAAGTTGAACGAGTTCTAAGTATAGATCCGGTTTCCCAGATGATCGCTTCAATAATGTCCAAGAAATTAGCTATGGGAGCAAAATTCTTAGTACTTGATATACCCCAGGGACGTGGAACAAAAGCTGAGACAATGGATGAAGCAATAAAGTTAAGCAAGCTTTTCACTGAAATTAGTTATAGACTAGGAATAAGGTTAGAAGCAGCAATAACGTACGGGGATCAACCAGTAGGTCATGCTATCGGTCCAGCTCTCGAAGCTAGAGAAGCATTAATGACTTTAGAAGGTAATATTGTATCAACTTCACTTGTAGAGAAAGCAACGGGATTAGCTGGAATTCTCCTAGAAATGACTGGTAAAGCCTCTCCAGGAAGAGGCCAAGAGATAGCTAAGAAAGTACTTAGATCTGGGAAAGCTCTAAAAAAGATGAAGGAGATTATTGAGGCCCAAGGTGGAGATCCTAAAATAAAATCAAGCGATATTCCAGTAGGACAATATACTGCAGATATAGAAGCTCCTGTAGACGGATATGTCGTATCAATTGATAATAGAGCTATAATGGCAATAGCTAAAGCTGCAGGCGCTCCAGATGATAAGGGGGCTGGTTTAATCATTCATAAGAAGGGTGGAAGTTACGTTAAGAAAGGAGAGAGTTTAATGACGATTTATTCTAGTAGTGAATCAAGATTAGAAAGCGCTATTGCTGTTGCTAGGACTTCTGAACCAATCGTTGTTGAAGGAATGATTAGAAAAATAATTCATCCTAGCATACCTATCCATGGCCTTGGAAGAATTAAGAGACTTGAATTTTAGTTCATAGTTAATTTTGATTATTGCATAAATTTTTTACTAAATCATTAACATTTATTTCTTCCTATCAATGAATTTTGATAACTGAGGGAGATAATTAATGAGCATTAGCGGGATCAATAAAATAAATTTGCTAAACGAAGCATTATTAGTAACGTGGTTCCAGAGCTCAAGAATCCTCGTAACTTGGGATGGTAAATTACTGCAGTTATGGTCTCCTGACGGCGCAGAAATCTTTAGGTATAGATTCGAGAAGGTTTTCCGAATATCCAGGAATCCCGTTAGAGATGCAATTGTTGTTGGAGGAGTTTTCACTAAGAAAACTGGAGGATTTGTTATTAATTCTGCTGGAGATATGGTTGGAGCTATAGATCCATTATTCGAATGGTCTGTTGATGGAGAAAAGCTGCTGAGCTTGACTGTTAAGAAGGATAAGCGAATGCTTAGCTTATGGAGTTACGGGGATTTTAAAGTTACTAGGCAGAACGCTGTTAAGATAGGTAAGCAGATAAGTGATCTTAATTGGGGGTTTGAGGCAAATTATGTTCTTGGAATAAATTACAATGATAATAAGGCGTATGTTATAGATGTATCAACCGGTAAAACCAAGATGGATTTTAAGTCTAAGGGAGAACTAAGCAAAATAGTTTGGTCTCCATTCGCTAATCTAGTTGCTATTGGGGATAAGAAAGGCAACTTAAACGTTTACAGAATCTCTTTCTCATCTAAAGGTAAACTCAGAAAAGAGGAGTTATTAAAAAAGAAGTTTGATGGCGCGATAAGAAGAATGAAGTGGTGCTCAACTAATCAGTTAATCTTCATTGCGAATAATAATGTGAATTTAATAAATATTGATACAGAAGAGGTCACTAAACTTGGTCCAGGAACAATTTTTGACACTACATTCGATGTAAATTACGTTGCAATAGGATATAATAATATAGTGAGGATCCATGGCGCTATTAGTGGTGAACAGAGGAAAGTAATAAAGCTAGGAGGAGCCGTTAATGATTTAGAATTTTCCCCAAACGGAAATTACTTAGCTATAGCTTCAAGCGATTTTATGGTTCGTATTGTTGGTGAATCTGAATTCTAGGTTCTTTTCTTTTTTCAATCTTTTTTGGGATGCAACTCGCTTGTTTTCATATTAAAGCAGAAAAAATGTGTATAGCTATATATAGTTCTGTAGAGATTATAAACCTTAACGATTTCTAGTTTTAAGTGCGATTTTGTTTACGAATAAGCTTAAGTATCTTTAGAATTTAAAATTCATTTTAAAAAGTATTTAATAGGTTAAATAAATGATTGGTTATGAAATTAAAAATAATGAAGTAGAGATAACTCTGCCTTACGGAGAAAAATTCGTTCAATTCTCTGTTCCGAAAAGAAATTTCCTCGCTTTCTTAGAACCTAAAGAAAGTAAAGGTGTTGTATCTAGGGAAGATGTAGAGAAATTAGTACATGAGAAACTTAATCACCCGATAGGAACTAAAAAAATAGGGGATCTAGTTAAGAAGGGAGATAGAGTCGTTATTGTTGCTGATGATATAACTAGGCCAACACCCACAGATAAATTAATTCCTCCTCTCCTTAACGAGTTTAATTCCGCTGGCATTCCCGATGAAGACATAACTATTGTAATAGCTCTAGGGACACATAGATATATGACTGAGGATGAAATAATCGCTAAATTCGGTAAAGAAACCGTTGAGAGAGTTCAAGTAATTAATCATGAGTGGAAGGATCCAAGAAACTTAGTTTACCTTGGTAGTAGCTCTAAAGCGACTCCAATAATAGTTAATAAGATTGTTGCAGAAGCTGATTTCAAGATAGGAGTAGGGAACATTGTCCCTCACCACATTCCTGGTTTCGCTGGAGGAGGAAAAATCATTGCCCCTGGAGTGGTTAGCGGAGAAACTGTAGCGAGTTTCCATATGCTGAGTGTTAGGACTAGAAGACATTGGCTTGGTATCGCTAGAAATCCTGTGAGAGAACTAATAGATGAGATCGCTAGAAAAGCTGGCCTACATACGATTCTTAACACAACTCTTAACGCGAACAAGGAGGTAGTGGATTTGTTTTATGGTGATACGGAGGAAGCTTTTTACACTGGAGTAGAGAGATCTAGAGAGATCTATGGGGTTAAAGCTCCAGGTAAAGCTGATATCGTGGTTATTAGCTCGTATCCATGTGATTTAGAATTCTGGCAGGCTCATAAAGCTCTTTATCCTGGGGATATCTTAGTTAGGGATGGTGGAACCATCATAGTTGTTACTCCGTGCCCTGAAGGCGTAGCTGTTACTCACCCAGAGATATTTGATTTAATGAAGATGGGTCCAGAGGAAGTTGATAGAGCAGTTACTTTAGGCGAGGTATCCGACGCTGTTGCTGCCTCATTGGCAATAGCTTGGGGGAATGTTAAGAAGAGAGCGAACATTGTTTTGGTTTCAGGTGGAATAGATGAGAGCGATGCTGAGAAATTAGGTTTTGGTTACGCTGATAGCGTAGAGGAAGCTCTTAATAAAGCTATCAATAAGTATGGTCCTAAAGCTAAGGTAATAGCTGTTTCTCACGGCTGTGATATGTTGCCTATACTTGATTAAGGTGCCTTTAATGAGTAAATATAAGCCATTACTAGGAATCACAATGGGGGATCCCGCTGGGATTGGGCCCGAAATAGTTGTTAAAGCCCTATCTAAAAAAGAGATATACGATATTAGTAGGCCTCTTGTTATTGGTGACGCGAAAATTATTAAGCGTGCTTTGAAATTCACTAATCTCACGAATCTCAATGTAAAGAGTATATCGCATCCTAGTGAAGCTGAATTCATTCATGGTACTATCGATGTTCTAGACCTAGATAACGTGGATCTAGATAAGATACCTTTAGGCAGGGTTAGTGCAGAGGCTGGAAAAGCATCAGTAGAATACATCTTCAAAGCTGTTGATCTAGCTTTAAAGAGAGATATTGATGCCATAGTTACTGGTCCAATAAATAAAGAAGCAATCAATAAGGCAGGTTATCATTATAATGGACACACCGAGTTATTAAAGGAATTAACTAGAGCTGAAAACGCTGTAATGTTACTTGCTATCGATAAATTAAAAGTAGCTCACGTCACCACTCATGTTTCTTTGCGAAGAGCTATAGAATTAATAACCAAGGAGAGAGTGCTGAGAACTATTAAAACTGTTCATGAAGCATTCATCAAGTATTTCGGTATTAGCGATCCCAAGATAGCTGTAGCTTCACTTAATCCTCATGCTGGTGAGGGAGGCTTATTCGGTGATGAAGAAATAAAACAAATTACCCCTGCAGTTGAGGAAGCAAACTCCGTCGGAATGAATGTTGTTGGTCCTTTACCCGCAGACACTATCTATTATAAAGCTATTAGAGGAGATTTCGATGTAGTAATAGCGATGTATCATGATCAGGGACACATACCCATAAAAGTTCTCGACTTCTATAACGGTGTGAATATAACTCTAGGGCTACCTATCATTAGAACATCGGTAGATCACGGCACATCATTTAATAGAGCTGGGAAAGGAACTGCTCATCCCGGTAGTTTAATATATGCAATAAAGTATGCATCTATGATGGTTCAAAACTCACTTAAATCGTAAACCCTTAAATAGGGGGTCTTGTTTTGGTTTTTAAGTACGTTGTTGTAGCTGATGATTTAACTGGAGCTAGTGACACCGGGGTTCAATTCACTAGATATGGGTACCAAACTTACGTTATTGTCTCCCTAAAAAATCTGAAAAGAAAAGTAAACCTAATTAAGGATCTAGCCGATGTAGTTGTTTTCAATACCGAGAGTAGAGCTGATATTCCAGAAATGGCTTATCAGAAGTGCTATGATATAGCTAAAATAATAAGGGAGATAGGGGCCGAGGTAATATATAAGAAAGTTGATTCCACGATGCGTGGGAACATTGGTAGCGAGATAGATGGCATGATGGATGGCTTAGATATAAACTATGTCTTCTTTACATCCGCGTTTCCACTGAACGAAAGAATTATAATCGGGGGATACTTACTCGTTAATGGATCTCCAATAAATCTGACACCATTTGCAATGGATCCAATCTCTCCAGTAAATGAACCTAATGTGGTAGAACTCATTAGGAGACAGAGTAAGAGAAACATAGAATTAATAAACTATGATGTTGTTAGAAAAGGAGTTAACGAGATTTCAAGCCACATCAAGAAACTAATGAGGAAACTAAATGAATCAATATTCGTTTTTGATGCTGTTACGCATGAGGATCTATACAATATTGCTAAAGCAACTATGAGCTATAGCGATAAAGCTATTTTTTCTGGTTCGGCTGGATTAGCTAGGGAACTCCCTAGGGCTCTCGGAGAGGAAACAAAAGAGATAGAAGCTGTTGTTAAACCGAAAGGCAAGTACTTTTTCGTTTTATCGGGATCAGCTAACCCGATCACAGTTGAGCAGATTGATATAGCTGTTTTAACCTCGGATCTCCATGTTATTGAAATAAATGCTAGAGGTATAATAGAGGATTACGAGAAGGAAATGAATCGCGTATTAGATGAGTTCGAGAAAATATCTAGAACTAGCAATGTTATTGGTTTCAGAACTGTTAGAAGTCATAAAGATCTAGAGGAATCATGGAAGCTAGGCAGAGAAATAGGTCTAAGTAAGCATGAGGTTTCAAAAAGAATAGCTGAGTTTGTAGGGGATCTCGCAAAAACTGTTTATGAAATGGTTAATGGAGATGTCTCAGGTTTTCTATTAACTGGCGGTGACATAGCAATTAAAGTTTGTGAGAAACTTAATATAGAGGCTCTGGAGATCCTAGACGAGATAGATCCTGGAGTACCTATAACTAAAGCTATTTTATCGCGCAGTGATAGTGATTTATTCATCATAACTAAAGCTGGGGGTTTTGGTAAAAAAGATACAGTGAGCAAGAGCATTAATCTAGTAACTAAATCTAAATCATGACTTCATTTCTCTTTATTTTTTGATTTTATAGATATCGAGAATCATATTTCTAGGCAGGTAATCTCTCGCTATTAGCGTGAAATTACTATCCATGACAGTTTCTAGAATCCATGGAGCCCATATATGGATCCTGAACCTATCGGCCTCATATAGATCATCCCTTATTTTTCTTTCTATAATAGTGATGTTTATAGATCCATCCTCGATGTCATAGCTAAATTCCACATCATTCCTTGCTGTACCAGGACTCTTAATAAATAATTCCCCATTCAATATATCAGCAATCGTATCAGCATAATGAATAACCAGTACTCCATTACTTCTCAATAGCTTCTCGAACTCCCTTACCATATTTCTGAACTCTGAAACGCTTATGTGCGCTAGTACGTTACCTAGCATGAATAAGCTATCAAGTCTCTTATCTATCGATACGCTAAATATATCCCCTAACAGGAATTCAGCTTTAGAACCTATTTTCTTAGCGGTCTCTCTCGCCACCTTTATCATTTCTTCTTGAGGATCTATACCTATCACGTTTAGACCTAATTTCTCAAGCGCAAATGTTGATACTCCGCCACCACAACCTATATCTAAGGCCTCATTACCAAATAAATTACGGTATCTCGATAATATATCGATAAACTCAATTGTCCTGTGAAGCGATGCGTGGGAACCAAGCTTGTATAAATCGAAATTATCCAGTTTCCTGTAAAACTTCTCCAGATCCTTCCTCATGCATTTCCAGCCCCAACATCTCCTTAAATAAATCTAACGTTTCCTCGCGACTAATGACATCTTTAGATGCGTTCTCTGTAAACACATCTAATAAATCTGCTAGCGCTTTTGAATTAAACTTAACTATCAATAAAGCGGATATTAATGCTGATAATGATATCGCACCATACACTAGGGAAACGAATATCAGGAATACAACTACTCCAACTCCTACATTTCCCTGTGCATAATTAATAGCATCGATCAATAAGTACACTAAGACGATTAGGTTACCGTAACCGAATAAAGCCTTGTATATTTTTCTAACAAGCCATCCGGGTTTCTCAACAAGTCCTTCTCTTGGATTAAATATCCTTATTGGAGAGTTATCAAGAACGTATAGGCCGATTCCTATTGGTGAAACTAGCGCTGCGATAAACACTGATATTATTGTTGATATTAAGAAAGCATTGAGTGCATCACCAACTGACTTCGGTATTCCTGTTGGTCCTAAGTACTTTGTTATTAATGCTACAGCGATAAAGTTTATTAGGAATAGTTTAGAGAATAGTAATAGTACTCCGTTAATGCCTTTTGGCTCTCTGAGATAATCATCTTTTAGCTTTATCGCTACTCTCCCAATTTTCTTGAACATATGAATCTCGTTTAGAGTAGGGTTGATTAAGAGAGATGAAAACCTCTTGCTTAATAATGATACCCCCAGATAAATGAAAAATACAAATGGTATTGCTAGAATAAGAGATAATCCTCCCGTAATAGGTACTGTCGCTAAACCAGTAAGAAGAATCAAGAAGAGTTTTAGCATGTTCTTTATATCCCTCTTATTCATTAATAACACCTACTAGATTATAATGAAACTTATGCTAAATACATTAATAATTAATTTCAATTTTCCCTTTTGTTTTTCAGTCGAGTGAATTAATGGTGCTATGACAATGTCATACAAGATGGATCTAGGAAAAATGAAAATAACATCAGAAATGCTAGAAAAATACGCTAGTGAAGTTATCAAAGAGATAGAGCCCTTCTTTAAGCCTAAAGCTATAGCTGTTATTGGTGCTTCTAGGGATGTTAATTCTCCCGGATGGGTAACCTTCAAGATACTTCTGGAGAATAGCCAAAAGGGAGTGCTTAAAGCTAAAGTTTACGGAGTTAATATTAAAGGCGGTGAATTATTCGGACAGAAGCTTTATAAGTCAATATCGGAGATTCCTGATCAAATAGATCACGCAGTTATCTTAGTACCAGCTAAATACGTTCCATCAGTTCTAGATGAATGTGGTAAAAAAGGAGTGAAAGTAGCATCAATCATTTCCGCTGGTTTTTCAGAGATTGGTAACGTCGAATTAGAGAGAAAAGTCTTAGAAACAGCTAGAAAGAATGGAATAAGAGTAATTGGACCCAACGGTTTAGGAGTATTCGATGCGTGGAACGGAGTAGATACAATGTTCCTACCCACTACAAAGATGGCGGATGGCAAGGAATTATTAGCGTGTCCTCGCCCAAAGAAGGGATACATAATGTTTCTATCTCAAAGCGGGGCATTAGGAGTATCAGTTTTAGATTATATGTATGGAGAGGGAATAGGATTATCCAAATTCATTAGTTATGGCAATAAGATAGATGTTGATGAAATAGATATGTTTTTCTGGGCTCTGAAAGATGATACTGTTCGAGCAGTAATGATATATATGGAGGGTATCAAGTCTCTAGGAAGAGCGTTAGTGAACGTAGCAAGAGAATTCTCAAAACACAAACCTATAGTGATTCTCAAGGGAGGCAAAACAAAAGCTGGGGCGAGAGCTGTTGCAAGCCATACAGCTAGCCTAGCTGGCGATGTAAAAGTTTATGAAGCAGCAGTAAATAAGATGGGGGCAATCTGGGCCGAGGACTTAATTGAGTTCCTAGATGCAACAAAAGCGCTTGCCTTTCAACCTCCAGCGGCTGGTAATAATGTCGCAATAGTCACGGATGGTGGTGGAGCTGGGATACTAGCCACGGATAAAGCTGAGAGAGTTGGAATTAATCTTCCACCGCCTTCAGAGAAATTGCTTTCAAAGTTGAAGCAGGCTCAGAAAGATGGAATTATACCATCTGTAGCAACATTCGCTAATCCCTATGATATTAGTGGTAGCGCAGGAGATGATTCATATGCTGTAGCTCTAGAAAGTGTTCTCGAAGAAGAGAACATAGATGCCGCACTAGTTATTGCTTTGCATCATCCCCCCCTATTAACCCCGAAATTCGTTGACAAGATTGCTAGTGTTGCTAGCAAATTCAAGAAACCAGTAGTGGCTGTTGATATTGGTGGCACTGGTATGGCTAAATGGGTTAGGGAAAGATTTGATGATCTTGGTGTTCCATCGTTTCCAACTCCCGAGAGGGGAATTGTGGCTCTCAATGCATTGATAAGATATGGTATGTTCCTTAAGAGGGAAGGAGTACTAGATGAATACCTTGATAAATGGAGACCAATAGCTTGAGTAACTCCTAACGCATAACTAACTTACATTTAATCTTCTTTCCAAGGAAGACAATCCAGTTACATTATTAATAAGGGTTTAATAATTAACGTTGATATTTCCAATTTAGTTAAAAAAACTTATATATTTTTTATTTAAAATAAACAAAAGATTAATAATAGATTTATGAAAAATAATGTAGCTATTTTCCTAGATCTATAGGAGAGTGAAGAATTTTGTCGAACAACCTAGCTGTACTTAGAGCAATGGTTGAGGAGAAATTATATAGAGTGTATGAATTTTCTCCCTGGATATCAAAGGAGGATGTGATTAAGAAATATCTCAAGAAAATTAAAAGCAGGTTCAAAAGAAGAGTTGATATGCTTACTAGATTAGCCATGCTTACGGATGGTGTGAGATCTGTTCTCGATATCTCTAGAGAATTGAGAAGCGAAGGTTTCAGAGTTTCTCCAGAAGATATCTTTAACATATATGAGCAATATAGGAAAAAAGGAGTTGTACGAGTGAAAACTATAGGAAAGGTAGTTGAGGAAGCATCTAAAGGAGCGTTCATGCAGGTCGCTGTTGCTCCAGCTGAGAAAATCATTGCAAAGCTTGAGAAAGCACCAAGTAAAGCTGATACAGATGTATTAAAGGCAGAGCTAGAGGAAATGCTAAGCAAGATTGAGGAGGTACCTGTCAGCGTACCAGAGGAAGAGGGGGTACCGGTACCGAAAACGGTATCCACTAGAAAGGTAGCTGAAGATGTAGTTAAAGTGAAGTTCTCTGGTATAATAGACAACTTGTTCTCTATTGATCAGTGGGTAGAAGCATTAATGATGGCTACAAGGGAGGGCGATCCCGTCGCTTTCTTCTCAAGAGAACAGAATGTCACTATTAATCAGGCTAACTTAGCTGCAGCATCAGCAGTAATATATGCAGTGGGAGTTAATGGTTCCCAGTCATTTGAACATGGTAATGTAAAGGAGATCCTTGTTCTGGCTCATGATGGATACATAGTTATCAAGCCAATAACTAGTGATTACATTTTGATCTCATTAATAAGTAAATCAGCTAAGTTAGGAATCGCTCTGAGAGATATTAAATGGGTTTCTAGCGAGATAGAGAAGATCCTTCAAAAAGAAGCAACTGAGATCATCGCATGAAGAATCTCTTTCTTCTCTTAAGTTCATATACTTGTGCCTTAGATATCGGGGACCAAAACTATTTTTCTATTCTTACTTCTAGTATTCCATTAGTATAGTTTGTCTTTATCTCTTTTTTCTTTGGTCTGAAAGGCAACGGGAATTTATCTCTATAGAAACCCTCAATAGTAAGCGCTTCCACTATGAGGAGATTATCTGATAAATGAACATTTATAGTGTTCTCCTTAGCACCTCTAAGATCAATGAATATTGTTAAGCCAGCATCATCAGGAACTATTGTATATACCCTATCTTGTTTTGGTGATGGAGTAGAAACAGTATCACTCATAGCGATTGTTCTTCTTTTTCTTGATTGATTATTCCCAAAGAACATGCTAAAGCTATTCATGAACATTCTCATGATGTTATTGAAGAATTCGTCTATGTCATCGAAATCGTTATTCCTCTTCTTCTTTTTATCGTCTCCCATCGATTAACAACTCCAACAATCTATAAAGATATGATGTAAATTACATATTAAAAATGTAATGTTTTATTTTTTCATAGTCAACTTTTTCTTCAAAACAAGTACCTACACTGTCTGTCTCTTATTGACTGAATCGCGAATAATTTTTAGGGCTTGGATCATAATACGTATGTATGCTAGCCAAAACAAACAAAAGACAAAGACCGAACTCCTAATGAGCATATTGCTTAGACAAAATAAAAATGATTGCGTGCTCCCATATTAATGCTACAGAAGCCATTGAGTCTAGAGCAAGCTGTGACGCTAACTAATAAGCACTAAGAGAAGAAGCGTCAATAAGGCTGTGTAGTGGTTATTTGACGCTTGGCAGTATAAAAAGCGGAAGAACTGGAAGAGAAAAGAAAGATATATAGTGAAGCTATAATGCTTTACGTGACCAAAATAGGAGATAGGAAATCATCGAGCTTATGCTATAGCCCATAATGTGAAACGATTAATCATGCTTTAGATCGAGTATAATGTCATGATGAGCTCTATAACTTTTTTACTTTGACTTCTAGTCGTTCTAATGATTGTGAGATAATGTCTATGAAATATTGTTGAATATTTGTTAGTTAATATTATTCTATAAAGTGAACCTTTATTCCGAGGGCTTCAGCTACTTTAGATTGCTTTTTGTCACTCGTTAAGAGCTCTCCATATTGTCTAGCTTGAGCTAGATAAATAGCGTCATAGAGAGAGATCTCATTATCTATAGCTATTTTAAACGCGCATTTTAAGAATTTTGTCTCTGGTTCTAAGATTAAAACTTTGGATTCTATAAAGCTGAATAATAATTTAAATAAAGCGTTTGCAGTATCCATGTTTATTATTTTTCGTAGGATGAGGTGCTTCCAAATAGCATTTCCTACTTCTTTAATAATATGATCAACCGATAAGACTCCCCGCTTTAAATAATCGCTCACTTCAAACCAATTCTCCTCCTTTAAGATATATTTCACTAATGCAGATGCATCAATAACTATCACGATCCTCCCTCACATACTCTACAGCTGTACCCTTAGGTATTTGAGGAAGTTTCTTTATAATTTTGTTAGCAGACTCTACTGCCTTTTCCCGCAAAAGCTCCTCAACTCTCTTTTCAAGAAAAGCTCGTATTTCCTTACTCCATTTTACCTTATCCCTAAATAAGTCAAGCTTCCTTTTTAACTCCTTTGAAATCCTTACACTTATTATCTCATTCAGATAACTCACCGTAATACTTTCTTATTAAAAAACATATTACAAATAACGCATAAAAATGTATCACAATATGCTGATAGAATACATTCTGAAATGCCATAAAATATCACTAGAACATCAACTTATAGACATAATAAAAACATTCTGAGAAATATGATTAAGCAAGAGATTTATAAAATACGCAAAAAGTTAAAACTAGATAAAGAACTTGTACCATTTCTTATACCATCTAGTCAAATTATATTATAGCTTTACGTTGAACACGAAGGAAAATAAAGAATAATAGAGGAACTTATTTTATAGTGCATTATGTGATTATATTAATTATGCTTAAAATAAGTGAATCAAGTGACACTCGTGCCAAATATGACTATATCACTTCCACCTGAGCTATATGAAAGAATAAAGAAACATCTAGAAATAAAGTGGTGTGTTGTTATTAGGCGCTATTTAGAAGATTTTCTTAGAAGATTTTAAACACGGTTTGAGGAGAAAACTACAGAAATTATAGAGCGCTTGGGCATTGGAGAAATTCTTGACGAGATTCCGAGTGATAAAGCTCTAGAATACGGCATAAAAATGGTGAGAAAACGTGCAAAGAGAGCTATACAATACTAGCGTTCTAATAGCATGTAATCAAAAATTAAGCATATGAAATCTACTTCTACCACCAATTACCACTAAATTGGTTTTTAATCTATCCCTCCTTCCTCCAGGTTCTCTTTACGCGATCAGATTTAGAAAATTCTATAAATTAGGGGAATTATTATATCTTCTAGTACAAGCCATATTTTTAGAATAGAGCTAGTAGAACAGCTAGGAGACCATTCAGAAACACACCATCGAATATTCCAGCGCCACCGATACTAGCCATTGGTGCACCGAGTCTAGGTATCTTTCTTAAGTTTAGTAAATCAGCCCCAATTAATGAACTTAATGTGCCTAGTGAATAGATGAAAGCGAAGATGAGTCTCGCTGGAAGCAGGAATATGAAGAATTCACTCACGATTACTGTGAAGAATGGTGGTAGTAATGCTGGTGTGACTATCCCTACTCCCTCCACGGGTCTAGCAACTGAGTATATTAGAAGTGAATTTATTATTAATGCGATTAGCCAGAGAATTATGATCGTTAACCCTAGGTTAATTACCATTATATATAATAGATATAATGATAATATTACTGGAATAATGCATCCGCCAAGATTAACACTTATCAATGTTCTTTGCTCCGTCCAGTCTACTTCGGGAACTATGAAATCCCAGAAAAACGTTCTAACAACTCTAGCAGTTATAATCGGTCTATAACTACGGATATAGAATAATGGAATGTTAATATTACTGCCAAGCAGAGATAATAGAAAAACAATTATTATGATATACGCTGGTAAGCCAAGTGCAACACCGAACACGAGACCATAGAGACTTATTAACCATAATAAGGTCATGAGAAATAATATTGAGTGCAATAAGAAGTATGTAGGTCTGAAAGGTGGATGAATTATAGCCTTCTTTTTACTCAATGATGACACCTTTGGATATAAAATCTAAATGGTTCTGGAATATTATTTAAAAATTCTTTTTCATTACTCTAAATTTTCTAT
>JALWRR010000074.1 GCA_026993975.1 Promethearchaeati archaeon
GTATCATTTATTATATCATCTTTACAGGTAGATGAAGTTGCTTAAAGAAATCGAACTCACATTATTCGAGCCAATTATCCCTGGAGAATTACTTGGAAAAGAGGTTATTGATTCTGAAGCGCGGAGAGTAGGTATAATAAGGGGTATCAAGATAAAATATCCTCCTCTCAAAGCAATGCTGATTATACGTGGGAAAGAACTTGAGGTAGATGTCCCCATAGAATACATCGAGCAAGTAGGTAAAACCGTTGTTAAAGTTAAGAAGCGAATTGATCTAGATGAAATAACAGCTGAAGATGTTATCGTATTAACAAATGAACTCAGAAAAGAGATAATAACAGAATTGAGAATGGGGCATGACTTTTAATTAATGAGGTATTCATCTAATGATAATAATAAAAGACCCCTTATATGGATACGTAAAATTTGAGGACAATCTATCTTCGATTCTCGACTCACCAATTTTTCAGCGATTACGAAGAATAAAACAGGTATTCGGTAGCGATTTCGTTTATCCATCTGCTAATCATACGCGTTTTGAACATAGTTTAGGAGTGGGTTATCTAGCTGGAAGCGTAGCAGATCATTTAATGATGATTCTGCATGATTATGGAGAAGAAGAAATAAACCAGGATGATAAATTATCTCTAATTTTAGCAGGATTACTTCATGATATTGGCCATGGGCCGTTTAGTCATGCTTTTGAGGGCTTCCTTTCTAAGCTAGGTATGAATCATGAAGATTTTGGAAGAAAGATAATAACTGAGCTTCTTTCCGATGAAATTGAGAAGTTTGGATTAGATTCGTCATTTATAGCAGAATTAGCTGCTGGATATCAATTAGATAAGGCTTCAAAAAGACCTTTCATGAAGCAAATTATTGGTAGTGCTATTGATGTAGATAAATTGGATTACTTAAGGCGGGATTCATATCACGCTGGAACGTTTTACGGCTTTATAGATGTTGATAGAATAATTATGCATCTTCGTGTTTTCAATAAACAATTATGCGTTGATGAGAAAGCGCGTGAGGTATTAGAATCAATGTTAATGGGCCGAGCGCTTGCCTTCGAGGCGATTTATTATCATAAGACGTCCCGATCTGCACAAATACTTATTGATAAGGCAATTAATGTATCTGCAGAAGATCTTAATTTGTATGAAATCAAAGATGATTTATCTAAATACATATCACTTGATGATTACTCTATGTGGAGCCTTCTACTGCATAATCCAAAATCGAGAGAATACATGGAGATGCTTAAATCACGAAAATTACTAAAAGTAGCATGGGAAACAGCTGGAATAGCTGATCAAAAAACAAGAAACGTAATAAATTGGTTAATTAATCCGAAAGTTAGGAATGAATTAGAGGAGATTATTGCTGATGAGGCAAGAGTTGATAGGAAGTATGTTGCAATTGATTTACCTTCCTTACCGAATATTCCCTATAGGCACTGGATAGGAAGGGAAGATAGACCTATGGAAATACCGATACTAGTTAACTTTAATGGCGAAAATAAGATAGTACCTCTAAGTAAGATTTCCCAATTTGTTAAAGCAATAGAAGGATATTTTTACGCGATACGTGTCTATACTTTAGATAAATTTAGAGAACAAGTAAAAAAAGCCACTGTTAAAATAATACTCGAGAACACTAATATTAGTCCAGAAAACATGTTTGTATGAGGACTTAAAATGACCAAGATAAAGAAGATAAGAGGAAAGGTAATATCTGGTGTAGGGAAGGGAAAGTATTATGTAAAACAAAAGCCTTATTTTGCCTTATTTAAGTCGCTTCTCGGTGCAGAGCCATATTTAGGAACATTAAACGTTCATATACAGGACGGTATATTGAAGATCGATGAACTACCGCATAGTTTTAAACCAAATGAGTTTGGGGAAATAAAGTATTCTTTAGGAGACTTAAATGGGCTAAAAATACTGATCTTAAGGCCGATAAAAAGCATACATCCAGAAAATGTATTTGAGATCGTTGCGCCAATAAAGCTGAGAGATAAATTTAGGCTAAATGATGGAGATGAAATAGAGTTTTTAGTCCAAGTTAGCGATTGAAAGAATAAGCTTTCTAAAACTCTCTGATAAACTCTTTATGCGTATTACTGAAGCATAAATTAAGGCTGGATCCCTTTTACCCCTATACCAAGCTATTTTCCCTGATTCATCTATCGATACAAATCTTCCATCCGTATATGGTCCCTTTGTGACATAAATCTTTCCGTAGAACTTATCATTAATCCTATAAGGCTCTCCAAAAGTAAAATAAATCATTTTTTCATTCAAATTCAGGACATATGATAAACCATTAACGCTTTTTTTCTCTAGTATTAACCGAACAAAATCAACGAAATCTAAAACAATCACACCAAAAAACATTTCTGAACTCTCTATAATGCTGTAACTATCCGAGCTTAAGACATTATCTCCATCGGAATTTAAGATAATCTCATTAACCAGGGGATCCAAAGCCTTCGGAAATGAAGCTAATTCAGCTATTGGAATATATAAGCCGATAGGATTAGCCATATTGCTCGTGAACTCACATTTCTCAACAGGAGCATCAACATATCTGATATATCTATCAGGCTTCTCTTTAGAGAAAGTATATAACAACAATAGATCTAATTTGCCGCTAAATAAGTACAGGTTCAGCGCTGTAGAGTAGACGTAATGCTCCCCTTGTTTTTTGGCTAAGATGTATAACGGCTTTGTCTTATTACTCAAACTAAATGTACTAACAAACCTACAGATATCAGCAATACTCTGAACCTCTATCCTTAATCTATAAGACTGATCCACCTATGAAGACCCTCCAAATATAGGTTTCTTAATCAAATGATTCAAAAGAGAAAGTTTAAAGGTATCGAAATGCAATAGTAATATTTTGCAAGTTATGTTAGGTGTGATATATTGGAGCATGAAGAAAATTTTATTGACAGAGCTCATTATCTTCAAGTAATTAAGTTGAGACCACTATTCCCCGTACCACTAATGACATTACCTCCAGTTTCACCTATTGTTAATCCATCTGTACTATCAAATATAACTAAGCCTGTATTAGAAATGAAATTGGAAGATGGCTCGATATTTAGGATGGGCGGAATTCCACAAAATATTGCTTTAGAAATATGGCAGGTATTAGAAACCAGAAAAATAAACAAAGAACTTCCATTAGACTCACCAGACCCACGATTAACATTATCTCAAGCAATAATTGAACTTGCAGAAGTTAAACGTGCAAGAATAACGGATATAATCCCCCAATACAATGTATATGTAGCCGAGTTAGATCTAATACCAGAGGGATTTGGGAAACCAATTACTCTGCAGATGGTACCTTCACATGCTATCTTAGTAGCATTAAGAGCTGGCGCTAAAATATATGTCTCTAAAAACATTGTGGAAGACGCGCGTGAGGAAGAAATTGAAGAACGCAAGGAAGATGAAGGATACTTTGATGTTTAATTGTTTATAAATTATAAAGTATAAAAGTAGAAGATAGTGTAGAAATAATTTATGAAGTTCATTTAAATAAGAGAAAAGATTACAGCACAATGAATGCTGTCTCTTTCTGCTCAACTTGCCTTTTAGTTTTGTTGAAAAAAAGTAATAAATTAAACCATTTAATACATATTATTATTTGTATAGATAACAGAGATATTAGGAGATGCCTCTAATTATGAAAATGAATGTTAGGAGCCATATCGCTAAACCAAGTTTTATCCATAGAGACAAAATATTGAGATTACGGGACGAGATATTCTCGAGATGGTACACTAGTGATGATTCCCTTAAAGAGCTTATTATAGCATCCATATTAGTAAGAGACTCTCGCGTATTACTTATTGGCCCACCAGAAGCTGGAAAAACAACACTTGTACGATTAATTGCCAATAGCATTTTCTCTGATAATCCCGACGAAGTAATATATGCCAAGATCATTGGAGCGCCAGAGAAAACTCTACAAAAAGTATTGGTGACAACAAACATAATAAAGCTTATAACGGAGGGAAAAGAAGAATTTCTGGTTAGACCTATTGTCAAATCTCGAATTAAATTTATTAACGAGATTAATAGATTCAGTAAAGCTGTGCAAGACGCGTTATTATCCTTACTAGAAGAACATGAAATTGAGTATGGTGGCATAAAGTTTAAAACACCCTCATTTATAGCTTTCGCTGACATGAATCCTTATCGTGGAGACATAGATCGAGCGCTTAAAACTCGATTCATGGTGTCTGCCTATATACCTTTCGTTGAGATGAAAGGCTCTCTAAAAATTATTAGTCAAATGTTTATGCAACAAAAAGAGATACGAGATCTAGCCGAAACAATGCCCAAAATTCTGTCTATTAAGGAATTAGAGGCAATATGGGATGATGTAAGCCGCGTGTTCGTGCCTTTAAGAATAAGTCTCTTTGCAAGCATACTTGTGTGGGCATTCCGTGTTTGTAAATATGACAAATCAAAAATTATGCCAGGCTATATGAGATTAATGTGTGCGCAATGCGAGTATTCAAACGAGATATGTTCTCAAATAATAATTCCTCCTGGAGAACGGGCGATTATCTCTGCCCTGCTTTTCTCTAAAGCTAGGGCTTGGTTTCATGGCAAGAATGAAGTAGATTATGAGGATATAATCTGGGTAATTCCTTGGGTAGTTTCACATAGAATCGAATTAACCACATCTATTAAGGCTGAAATACCAAACCCATGGGAATGGAGCAAGCGAGTTCTAGATAACCTGTTAAGAAGTAAGTGGTATTCCGTTGAGGATGGAGAACTAAGCGTTGGTTTCTGGGCAAAAGGATTGGCTTTGGCTGTAAAGTCACTTAATGGTAAGCTAGACACTTTCTTACTTAATGTGCTAGAGAAGTACTATCCCGAATTACTATCAGAGGACAAAGAATCTGGATTTAGAGCTATTAAAGAATTAAGAAAATTGGCTTTTGGAAACGGTACTCGGGGTGATCTCGTTTTACAACAATTATATATATTGGTTAAAGAGAAGTACGCATCTTACTCTCAGTCCATAGTGAATAATCTAGAACCAAAAGTTATGAATATATTAGCTCGGGATGATGCTCATCTAGATGACGTATTAAAGTTAATCGAAGAACTAAATAACGCCCTTCCTGAGGACGTGGATCGCTTAAACAAGTTACTTTTAGCTAAATTAGAGGAATACACTGTAAGAGCATCACTAATGATGCCAGGCATGCTTGAGAAAATTAAGGATATTTTATTGCAATTTAATTTTCCCCTAAATGATGTAACTAAGTTACTTAACGGGCAGATAAGAAGCATTAGAAATTCTTTACTTAGAGCTAGAGTGTCTGGAGGATTCATAACAATCAGAGCAACTACAATAGATATAGCTCAGAAAATTAGGGAACAGATAGAAGGAGAGTGAATAAATGGATAGGATACTAATTAGAAAAACACACTCTTCGACAGTCCCCTCTAGGGAATTCCAGAAAATTTTGCTTAAAATGAGCTTAGCTTACGGTATTTATCCCTCTTTCAGAATTACAGCTCCATTAAAAGCATTCATTTCTGAATGGGGCGAAATAACTTTACCACGTATACCGAGAGAAATGCAGTTACATCCAGATGAAAAATATTATTTATTGCTTGGTCTCATATATCATAGCATCTCACCAAGAACCGAAATAAATCGCTTATTACTTCGATCCATTATCTCAAAATTATTTAACGTTGATTGGAAATCCTCATCAGTATCATGGCTATCAGCTCTCTTCGCAGCTTTACATGGTTTTACTGTACTAAGCAAAAACAAAGAAATTAAAAACGTGATTAGAGACCCTCTGATTTGGATGCAGTATAAAATTAGTCACGTGAGGTCTAAATCAAAATTAAATAAAGTGATAAGTGATTATTTTAATTACCTCCTTAATAGAAAGTACTCTACTGAAAACAAGGACTTGCTTGAGAAACTGTATGATATTTTATCATCACGCACAAGTTATGAGAGAAAAGCAGAAGAATTCTTTATAACAATTAAGCAATTAATTAGACACGATATTGAAAGAAACACTATTAAAAAAACTCTATCGGAATTCTTGATATCGCTAGGAAACCCAGAAGGAAATGAACAAAATAAGACATGGGGAAGAAACTGGAGAAATATGATCAATAAAAAGGAAAAAGACATAACACCTCAGGAGTTGACCCAACTAGCAAAGATAAATGAGAAACATGCTATAGAGATAGCTAAGGAATTAGACAAGAAAAATGACGAGAATGAAAGAAAAAAGAAAATTAGAACTAGCGGGAAATTACCAGGATACTCCGATAGATTAAAACTCTTGCAGAAATTACTGTCTCAACGCAGATATTTAGCTGCTGTCAGAAGAGTCCGCATGGAGAAAATATTATCAGCGCTAAGAGAGGCCCCGGTAGGTAGAAGAAAATTAGCTGTGAGAGGCCAGAGTATATGGGAAATAGGGGATGAAGAGAATGAGCTCAATATAGAAATGTCAATTGAAACATTCGGTAAGTTAATACCCAATTTAACTACACTCAAGAATCTATATGAGGAAGATGATGAAGGACGTCCTAAAAGAGGAATAACGCACTTAGAGATCGTAATTGATACATCTGGCAGTATGAATGGTAATCCATTAGAAACAGCAATTGATGTAGCCATAGCTATAGTAGAGGTGGCTCGAAAATATGATGATTCCGTTGCTTTAGTGACATTCTCTAGCGGGGCTTGGGAAGGCATACCTCCCTCCTTCGAATATGATGCTATTGAGGATATTATATTGCGTCTCATGGCTGATGGTGGAACTAATTTACGAGGTGCGGTAAGAATAGTCAATGAGCATTTATCTCAAATCAATAGTCTAGGTGCTATAATTATGATATCTGATACAGCTATTTGGGACATAAATCGTCATGAAGTGAAAGAAAGCATTCGGAATTGGGCTTATAAGATGCCTGTTTACCTTATAGCTATAACTGATGAAATGTATGAGGAGACAAAGGTAGCTTTACGGGATTCTCTAGTTAGACTCATACGTATATCTCCCAACAACGATACTCCTTGGGAAATTGCAATGGATCTTTATGATACTCTCTAAAGAGGTGTATTATTGTTGCCTATCATAGCTCAAATCGAGATAGATAAGATAAACAGAATGATCATAGAATTACTTGATCTAATTAAGAAAAATAAAGAGATAAAGATGATATCAATAAAGATAAATGGTTATTTCTTGTATCGATATAGAGGAATTCTATTAGTCAGGAAGGGTTTTTCCGATGTTTTAATAGTTCATGATTATAACGCAATTAGAAGGTATCTCATGCATGTAGTGAATAATGTTTTACGAAGTGATTATATCTTATGGGCGAAAACATCTGGTTTGGTTGAGATAATAATCGAGGCTGAGAAGAAAAATAAATCTGGGATAATTTTCATAGAGGCATCTAATGATAAATTAAATGAGCATGGTAATTTTCTTATCAGGGTTATCACGCATCGCGATATAGAGAAAGAGTACAAGGAAAACGTGCAAAACTTTAATTATTCGCTTGATCATTCTTCCTCCAGAGAAATGATTAATGAGATTGATGAAATGATAATAAAAGAAGACTTGAAAAAATTAACGCCTATCGATATATATGATTTCTTTGAAGTTAATGAAGTAGAGGAATTAATCAATATATTATCCAAAAATAGCGAATCAGTTTCAATATCAGATAACGTTGATTTAAAACGATAGATACCTCTAATCCAGTTCTATCCGTATTCTATCTCCTTCTATTAAACCGAAACGTTTTGAGGCAGATCCCTGATTTACAGATAGTTCTAGAAAACCATGACTCCCAATCAACATAACACTTTCGTCTCTATTAGCTTCTCCATACGCATCAACTAATCTTACTGCGAACTTCTCACCGCCGCTTATCGAAACCCAAAATACATTACCTCTCTTGTAGCGTGATAAAGCTTCTCCTGGAATATTAGTAATGCAGTTTCCGAATCCATCAACATAGATTATTTCTCCTTCAAGATAATTATCTCGCAATATTGGTTTTGACACCTTAATTTTGTTAAAATTATGTAAATCTAGCTTCTCGCCGAATTTGCTGGGAGGAAATCCTAGGGACAAATAAGCTGCTACTGGAGCAAAAACGTCTCGTCCGTGAAACGTCTTAGATACTGGTTTAATAAAGAACTCTTCATTTTCTAGTTTCACAACCTCAGTGATACCGTCTGCATCTGCAACATAACTAAAAACTCCGTTATTAGGGCCTATAAAAAAATAATTCTTAGTGCGTAATAGAATTCCTTCTCTCTTTGTTCCTACTCCAGGATCTATAACGCATACAAATATAGTTCCTGGTGGAAAATATTTGTATGCAGACAATAAAATAAATGCGCCTTTCCTTATATTGAACCTCGATATGTTATGAGCCAAATCAATTATTATAGCGTTTGGATTTATACTTAGGATCACCACTTTCATAGTTCCAATATATCCGTCACTAGGATCAAAATCTGTTATCAATGCTATAATTTTCTTGTGTGTCATAGTAATCACTCATATTTTGTCATTGATAAAATATATATATCTAAATCAGCAGCACTATTAGGTAGCCCGAGCTTATTTCTAAACTGCTCATCAAACATTATTCTAGGCCTATCCCCATTGATTACACTTTCGACTAATTTTTTCCAATCACCCTCTCTTGCTGACTCCTTAAAAATAAAAACATTCCTAGCAATTTCAAAAGCAGTAATAAACCTCAGCAATTGATCACCAGTTATTAGCAATTTAAAACCAAAGATAGCGAACACTTCCATATCATCTACCTGATGCAATCTAAATTCCCTATAAGATGTACGTGGACCAAGAAAATTTACCCATAGTGTAAATCGATAACTTTTTAATGCGTTCCAGTCGTTCTCAACAATCGCTTTGTAAAGCTCATTAATTTTGCTTTCATCGTCGCTCAAAACTAGCACCTATTGTTGAGTTTTAATATACTCACTTAGTTAAGCGTTTTATAAATAATAATTGTCTGAGAATTATGCCATGGCGATAAATATGGTGCTAAGATACATTAAGCGACATATAATGCTAAAGAGAGAGTTCATTAATGCGATTAGGCGTGGAGAGAAAAAGGCCACTATAAGACTTGGAAGAGTTAAAGTATATTCCAGGGAAATACTTATTCACGCGGGAGGACAAATAATAGCTAAAGCTGTCATAAATTCCGTAAGATATAAAAAGGTAAGAGATCTTAATGATGAAGATGCTAAACTTGATGGACTAAAAAACAGAGAAGAATTACTGAGAGAATTAAAGAGGATATATGGTAAGATAAGTGATGATGATGTAGTAACAATAATTGAGTTTGATGTGATTCAGCACCTAAATATACCTGAGGACTATTTTTGGAGGAATACATCTCCACATAAAATTGCTAAACTAGCTGTAAAGCATCTTAACCTAAATAAGGAAGAAAGAGAAATATTAGAGACAATTATTAAAACGAAGAGCATAAGGAAGACATCAAAAATTCTCTTTGGAAGTCTATATTATCGGCCTAGAATAAGAAACTTGTTAAAGAAATGCGTAGTGGAATTAACCAAGCAGGGTGTAATTAAAGATGAAATATAGATGGTGATCTCATTGTTTTTTTCTTTAAATTAAGTATGGTTCTTATAAATTCAAGGTAAATTGGTGATGGTTTCCATGGACGACTTTTAAACTCTGGATGAAATTGAACACCTATGAAAAATGGGTGCCAACTAACTTCGAATCCTGCTATATTACCGTCTAAATCTTCTGCGTTAATTATGAATCCCTTCTCTCTCATTAATAGCGCGTATTTCTTCATGATGTGGTATCTATGTCTGAACCTCTCAATTACCTTATCCTTCTTATATGCCTGCCATAACTTAGTATTCCTTTTAATAATTACTGGTAGGCCTCCTAGCCTCATAGTTCCTCCTTTTTCCTTAATATCACGTTGCTCTTTTAATAAATCGACTATAGGAACGGGCGTCTCTTTATCTATCTCCGTTGAATTAGCTTTATGCCAACTCATGATTTCTCTAGCAAATGCAATAGATGCTAGTTGAGCGCCAAAGCATATCCCTAGGAATGGTTTTTTCTTTTTTAGTGCGTATCTCGCCGCTCTAATCATTCCTTCAGCAGCTCTTTTACCAAAACCCGGAGTAAGCAGTATCCCATCAAAGTCATCTAACGCACTATCATCGTAATTAGAGGCATCTATAAGCGTTATATTAATTCGCGTTGCTAATTTTGCTCCTGCGTGCTTTAGTGACTCTATAATACTAATATAGGAATCAATAATATTCGTATATTTACCAACTAGCGCGATACTCACTTCATATTTAGTTTCAAGAAAACTCATAATTATTTGCTCCCACGATCTAACATTCCTAGTATACTCCTCGCTGGAAACTTTAGCACTGAGATTTAATTTCTTAACAAGATAATCTCCTAATCCCTGTTGCTCAAAAACGATTGGCAGGGCATAAACTGGATCTACGTCGGGAGCTGATATAACTGCGTTGACCGGTAAGCCGCTAAATAATGCTATTTTATCTCGCTCATATTCACTCAGCGGGTAATTACTCCTAGCGATTATGCAATCTGGGTATAAACCGTATTCACGCAGTTTTTGCACACTATGCTGGGTTGGTTTTGTTTTTAATTGCTTAATCGTGCTTAGATAAGGAACATAGGTAACATGAATCAGAAAAGTATCGTTAGGGGGCATTCTGGCTCTTAGCTGCCTAATTGCTTCAAGATAAGGCATTCCCTCAATATCTCCGACGGTCCCTCCAATT
Organism: Promethearchaeati archaeon; assembly: GCA_026993975.1. GTDB lineage: Archaea > Asgardarchaeota > Njordarchaeia > Njordarchaeales > Njordarchaeaceae > Njordarchaeum. Next base: position 10,876 of record JALWRR010000074.1, read on the forward strand.
TCTGTTATAACGACATCTTTATTCTCCTTAGCTACCATAAGAATTCGGTTTATTATCTCATTGGTTACATGGGGAATAATTTGAATCGTTTTACCCAAGTATTCTCCTACTCGTTCTTTAAGAATTACAGAAAGATATATTTGGCCACTTGTTATATTGTGGCTTGGATGAACGAATTCGCCTGTGAATCGTTCATAGATTCCGAAATCTTGATCTACTTCCGCTATCTTAAATACAAATCCCTTCGCGGGGACAAACTCCCATATGTTCTCGCACACGAAATTCTCGCCATGCTCTAGTGGGTTCATTGTGCCAGCATCAACATTTAGATATGGATCACATTTAATTAAAGAGACAGAAAAGCCTCTGAACTGAAGTAGTTTTGCTACTGAAGCTGCTACAGTCCCTTTTCCTAACCCAGAAATAACTCCTCCAGTTACAAAAATGAACTTCGTCATTATTAAATGCACCAAAAAGCACTTGTTTTTAGTCATAGTAATAATTTATAAGTGAACCTCTGTATTTATAGTAAGCTTTCTCTTATCATAATGAAAGACTTATTATCATTAACATACTTTTTTAATAGTTTGTCATAAATCAAATAATGGAGCGATACAACATGACGAAAGAGGAATACAGATACAGAGCTATGAAACTGATTTTATTTCCTAGACTCGCAACGATATGGGATATATTTCTAATAACTAGCAAATTATCAAATAATCTTGAAGAACTATTAGGGAGCTCTAATAGCGTAGATACGAATAAAGATAATCGATTAATGCAACTCTCTCTAAGGCAAATGAAATCATTATTTAAGAGAACTTCGGAGGGCATAATTATTAATTCAAAGGATTTATCCTACTGGCTAGAAAACTCTTATAATATATTATCTACATTGATAGAACTTAATGAAGCGGAAAGTGCTAAGGCATTCTTCTTTGACTTTATTTCAACATTCTTCTTCCTACTTACTGTCTATGCTATGAAACATATCGATAATACGTCTGAGATGCGTGAATTTCTCAATCAGTTTAAATTCGATGAGAATGCTATACCAACCCTCCTTGCGATTCTGGACGATGAAAAGTGGAATGAAAGTCTTAAGACACTAGGTATAATTGATTTATTTAGAATTATAACGCATTTTTACGCTATTTCCATCAAGACTATGTTAGGACGCTCCGATCCCAGATCAAATGAAAAAATCTTTAATCTATTGGATCCATTCTTAAGATTCTCGAGTGAGAAGGAGTTATTAGATGAGATAGATACAGTGATAGAATCCGCTATTGCTCAGAAGGATTATTTTCCAATAAGAATTATTCTGACTTCTTTCACCATATTGCTTGAGGGATTAAGCAGGGAAATTCTGAGAGAAAATAACTCTATGGCCCTTAGCAAAATAAAGAAATATTTGGAAAAAATCATTAGATTAGATTTCTTGAATACGCTTCAAATGACTCATCGTGACTTAGGTATCTTGAGCCTAAATACAGCTATTAGGATATTATATGATATTACGCGGGATAATATTGAGAAAGCTGAGAAAGAATTACGAGAATTCGGCTCTATACTACTAAAGGAAAAAATTGGACTTATAGGAGTTACAGAACGGCTTTTATTAAAGCTACCACCAGAAACTTTTTCTCTCCCTCCTCCATTTACACCACCTCCAATAGAACCACGTGATAGACTCTCCTCTAGTAGCTTATTAATGGTAGTAAATGAGATTCTAGATGAGATAATATCTAGCGGCATGGAAAGGAAAAATATGATGAAAATTGCTTTAATTTTGTCTCCTAACAATTTCATAAGATTGCTGTTTAGATCTCTAAGTGATCCATTAGCTTCCCTAGGACTTATGTTCCTAGTTGGCGTTCCAGCTGTTTTCCTATTTGAGGCAATAATATTTACCGTTACTCAGAATAATAAAGAGATACCAGAAAGAGTTACTAATGCTATAATTAATGCCCTAGACCTGCTTCTGAAAGCAAAAGATAGTATACTGAGAAGGATAGAGAATAAATATTTCAAGAATAATCCTGACTATAATCAAATTGCTTCATTTTATCTATATCGAGATACATTTCTCATATCTCTATTAATGAGCGATAAAATACGAGACAAATTAATAAAAAATGCTAATGGTAGAAAATTAATTAATACACTTGAGAAAATCTACAAGCACTTAGAAAAAATTTATGGAAAGACACCAGTAATAAAGAGAGAGGATATATCGGAACTATTTGCTTAGCTCCTTAACTTTTTCTACTACTTTGCCAAAAACAACTTCTGCTGCTTTTCTCTGCGCTTCAATTGTTTGAGCGCCAATGTGTGGCGTTAATATTACGTTCGGGAACCCTAGCAATCTCTTTATTCGTATATCACTAGGTTTTATATTCGAATCTGCAGCATATCCGCCGATTTTCCCGCCCTCTAATCCCTCGATTAATGCATCTAAATCAATCAACTCCATTCTCGCTGTATTAATTATTAGAACCCCGTTCTTCATAAGCCCTATCTCTCTCTTCCCTATCATGCCTCTTGTTGAATCTAATAACGGTACGTGAAGAGTTATTATGTCGGACTCTCTTAATAAGTCATCAAACTCCCTAAACTCTACATTCGCTCTCTGAACTTTTTCCTTAGCGACATCAAAACCAATTACTTTTAAGCCAATTGCCTTTGCAATCTGCGCAACAATGCTCCCAATATTGCCTAACCCAATTATTCCTAGTGTCTTTCCATATAATTCGTTCCCTATACAATAAGATTTTGCCCAAAAACCGCGTCTCATTGATTCATCTCCAAATATGATGGGTCTAACTAAAGCGATCATTAAAGCGATCGTTAGCTCTGCTACAGAATGCGATGTAGCTGCTCCAGCATTAATGACTTCTATACCTTTCTCGACAGCAGTTTTAACATCTATATTATCTAATCCAACCCCAACTCTCGCGATTAATTTGAGCTTACTAGCTCTATCTAGGATCTCTTTAGTTACCTTTGTTCTACCCCTAACGATTAATATATCATATGACGGGATTTCTTTTCTTAGTTCTTCTTGTGAGATCCCAGGTAAGTATGTATAGTCAATATTATTTTTCTTTAAGATACCTAGGCCGATTTCGGATACTTCATCCGTTATTAATACTCGAACCAAACTCCACCGCCTCTAAAATATTGAAAAATGATTAATTAGTTCTCATGTGCCTATAATGCCGATTTTAATCATTAAGAAATATGTTAGACTTAGGAAAGCTATTAAAACTAGCACATAACCTAAACCTAACCAAAGTCCTCTAGCTTCACTCTCTGTTATAACTTCAACCGATTTCCTAATTAAATAAAGTCCGCCAATAGCCATTAGCATTAACGAGAATACTACGATTCCCTCAGATAATGTCTGCCGATCTAGATTCGGTAGTATTACCGCTGGTCTCTTTTGAATTGAGATGAGCGCTGGTGGTGGGTTAACCCACATATAAATGAAGCCAGTTGCCATTAATGCTGTGAATACTATTATGGATACAAATAGCAAGTCTCTATTTTTAGGATCCGAGAGATCTATTTCAGGCATTTTTAACTTATAGTTAGGTTTAACAAATCCAGGTATCCATGGAAGTCTCAAATTAGTTATCTGTATTTTTCTTTCTCTAGCCAATTTCACACACCTTGAGTTTGAATATAATATCATCGAACTTTTTACTGTTTAAGCTTCGCTCTATATTCCCTATGTCTTGTAATTAAATTAATATTTTGTTAAGAAAAAAGCAATCATGAATTTAAACTCGTTGCTTCATCGTCACCCTCTGCTCTACCTTTATCCATCTTTTTTTCTTTTAATTTCTCTAATATGTTTTCTTCTTTCGACTCAATTCTTTTTTCGGGAACTTCAGCTTTTATTTCTTTGGTTTCTTCCATCACAATTTCGGTTTTTTCCAATGGTAATAATTGTAGGAACTCCTGTATTGCTTTTTCACGCAATAAATAAATAATGAGTTTATCATCTTTATTCAATTTTTCTGGGAATATAATCTTCCCGTTTCTTTTTACACCTAGAACCTTAATTTTTCCATTAAAGTCCTCTTCTAGCAATTTAGGAGATCTTCCTAAGTAATCTTCGGGAACATAAGCTTCGATCACAGGAGCATGAATAAATCCTAGCGCTAATCTTCTAATGATCTCTCTCGTAATTGTTTCTAGATCCTCTATTATTGTTATTTTTTCTAACTTTTCACCAACTAAATCTAGTATATATGGCTTATTTCGAGATAAAACAATTATCTCTGCTTCTGGATTATTTCGTCTCACATTAAGAATGATATGCTGGTTATCTTCGGGACTATCAACAAGGCTTATGATTTTGAGCGCGTTTTTGAATTTTATTTTATCGTATATTGTTGGCATTCTTAATTCTTCTGGTGAATCTAATATAAGTACATCAACTATTTTCCCTAATTCTTCGATCCAATAATACTTTTTATCGGCAATCAATGCGACTAATGGGCCAATTCCTAGCTTTATGAATTCATTAATCACTCTCTGGGTCAATGTATTTGATCCAAATATATAAATCATATTTGGTTTAGCGTTTACTTTATCCGCAAATTTATCAAGTTTTGGCTTAATAAAAACAGACAAGAGTGACCCCCCTAAAGCACCTAAAATCCAAAAAATATTAAATCTACCCATAAGGGAAGAACCAAGACTTGGAAAAACAACTTCATTCAGATTAATTTTCAGGATATTCCGCGCAAAAAACACTATATACTCATTCCAGAAATATATCGCGACAAAAACCAACGCTAAGATTACACCTAATCCTACACCAATAAGCACTAGCGTCTTTATAAATGCTGTTAACCGTATTAAGTAGATTCCTTCATAATAAAGATTCTTAACTAACCTCATTCCATAATTCCATCTAATCTTAAGCATTATGCGGTATCTTCTAAATGCCTCAAGTTTAAGAAACAAAACTGTTAGTACTACTAATAGTAGCAGGATAATTAATGGAATTATATTCATTACTGATCAGCCTATTACTTACTTTCTAAAACCTGTTACTTACTGCTTTAATAAATTCTATACTTTTTATAATCTAACTATATCCATATTAAGCAGATATTAATTTTATAACCTTTTAATTAACTAATTTCCTAATCAAACTATTTGAAATTCATTGTGGTATTAACTAAATAAAAGTAAAATAATAGCATTAATTCACTAAATCTTTTTATAATCTACTTATAGCCAGAGTAACCATACGTACTTTGTAGCTCTTTACTTAACTTAATTCCGAACCTCGAGAGCTCTATAATTTGTCTCAAAAGCTTATTATTTGTTACACCGAAAATCATGGGTCTTAATTTAATTATTAATTGAGACGTTCTTCTAGAGAACTCCTCTATTCTCTTATGTAGTTTAGCTTTATCTTCTTTAAGATTCTTCTTAATAATCTGCGCATATCAAGTATTTTGCACCATTGAGAAAATCATTCAGTAATAACTCTATTTTATGATGCTTTTCATTAGCCAATACTTTTTCAAAAAATGATATTGACCTTTCTGTAGCATCAATAATGAATTCATTTAATTCACCTTTAATAATTCTTTCATACATCGGGGCGATAAGTCTGATTGTTTCATCAATAACCGTGTCTAAGTTTTTCTCTGTAATTATGATGGGTTCTTTCCGCGTTATGTCTTTAAAAGCTAAAGCGAAGAAGGATCTAATCATTTTCAATACGTGCGCTACAATCATGTTAAGCAATGATTGAGCTATTTTAATTTGCGATCTAGATAACAACTTTTCCTTAATAATGAACTGGAATGAATCATAAGAAAATGGTAGTGTAAGATCCTTGTATTTTATGATTATTTTATCTCTCGTATTTACAAAAAAGTCGTATTTTAATCCAGATTCACCTGTAGGATCTAGTACATTAAGCACTATTTTTACTAAGCTTATTAACTCGCTTTCAGGAATGATGTTTCTTTGACCTATGTACTCTGTTACAGCATGAACTGCTTTATTAGCCACGTTTGAATCAATACCCGCGAAAATTAATGATTCGACTAGCTTATTGAGAGAAAAAATGGATAAATTCCCATTCCTATGCACAATATATCTAGGTTGAGCTGTTTCAGCCTCCCTTATAAATGCAGAGGCCCTCCTTATTGATATTGATCTTATTCCACTTATCTCTATTTTCATTATTGTTTGCATGAAGTCATTTAGGAAATCCCGTGTTTCCTCAGAGATAAGAAATTTATCTTCATCAGTTATTAGCATTCCCTTTTGTAGCATTTTATCTAAATATTTATTCACTAAATTTGGATCAAGATTCAACATAAAGGAACAAGCTTCTATAATTACTTCCTTATTAACTGAATCATTCCATGCGAAAATCAAGTATAGTAAGCTGAACTCATGTTCGTTTAATTCCAGAAATTTCTCCCGCCATTTATTAATTAAGCCAGTAATCTTGTGCATGTGATTCTTAATTATATTTTTCCGATATGTCATGCACCATGCTATATCATTATTATTTTTTAATTCAACAGGGAACTCCTCTTTTATACTCTCGAACTTTGACAAATAGTGGAGGAAACTAAGGTATTTCCGAAAGATGCTTATTTCTAACTTTCTCCTAGAGATATCAAGTGGTTGAAAAATAAATCGTTTTGATTCTTGTGACACAATCTTTCTATAGTTAATTAGATCACTAAGATAACTCTTTAATCCTTCATCAATTAATTTTTCAACCGTTTTTTTCTTATCCAAAGCTCCAAAGAAATTGAGAAGAAACACTAATGATTCTCTCTCAATTCGCCAGTCAATTAGTTTTATGCCTATAGACTCTAGCTCTTTTTTCATAGATTCAACTAGCTCGGTCAAACGGGAAATCACTTTTTCATCCATGAGATTAAACATGTATATTAGGGTAAAGTATCCAAGTGTTTCGCTCAGCTTATTCACCGTATTAAGCAAAGATATCTATATAATCGTCTTCATACAGTCTATCGATAATAATCTTGCCTCTTAATCTTATTTTACGTCTTTGCATTAGCGTTGCATCTATAACCTTATTTATTTGTTCTAGTGTCATACCTGCAGATTTCTTTAGAAGTTTCAGCGGAATATTGACGAAGAATGGCCTCAGAGGAATAATGTGTCTTGTGGACTTTGGGGGAAATAATTTTTTGTTTACAGCACAGCTGATAACCTCATCTTTAGATATTTGCGGTGGAACAATGCAAAGATAATTTCCGTGGTTTAATTTTGATCCAAACTTTTCATCTGGATAATAATTTATTTTCAGAGATAATTTCTTTGCAATCTGCTTCTCAATTTTTCTTATCTCAAAATAAATTGAATGTATGTCTAGTTCCCCTGATTCAATACATGTAGTTTCCTTATTAAATCCCGTCACAATGTATCCTAGAATTTTTCTCTTTTGCAGATATCTTTCTGCATCCTGTAATTTGCAAGTGAATATCTCTAGTTTGGCTTCCTTTATTATCTCTCTCAGCAGGTTATTAATCCTCTCTTTCTTCGCAAGGTAATCAGGCAATCTAAATAGTCTACACCATTTACGAATCTTAATTAGTGGGTTATAATAATCAACTAGATAAGCTACTATATAATCGTAACCTAGGCGCCTTAATGCCTCTGTTCTATGCATTCCATCTAGTACTACTCCGCTTTTTTCGTCAACTATAATAGGATCTTGAAAAATATTTCTACGTTTTATAATGCCTATTAATGCGTTTAAATTCGAGTTTATTATTTCTTCATGCAGATAAAGGTGATGTATTGGTACAGCTTGTATTTTACCATGAAATATGGTGTTATGTTGCACTAGAACTAAGTTAACCATTTTATGAACCCTGGTAACTCGCCGTTCATTGAATATTTTTCACTCGTAATATTTTTTTAAAAGTTTTAATAATTATCTTGTAATTTTTTTAGTGTTATCAAAGCTCTTTCAGATACAGGTATATTAGCTTTTCTGAATATATTTTCATTGCCCTTAATTGTAGCATCAATTATGACCTTTGATCTTGGTTCTCCTGAATGATCTAATGAGGAGCCTTTCGCTCTAGGAATAATTAAATAATCTCTAGCGGGATTAGCTCTATTGATGACCGCCCAGTATACGTCCTTGCAATTCCTAATGTTTATGTCTTCGTCCACTATAATAACTTTTTTAACACTTGGATGAGCTGTTATTGCAGCCATTCCTGCGTTTATTGGTTCATCTGGATGCCTCTTTCTTATGGATAATATGCATTCAAGCCACCCACTCCCCCAATCCGCTAAATATACATCGTTTAATGTTGTTACTTCTTTTACGATACCATATATCTTGGCCTCTCTCGGCAGACCCATTAATGTTTTATGTTCGGTTCCAGCTGGTAAGATAGCGTGAAAAATAGGGCGATCCTTTATTCTTATGGCATGCACACTAAATACTGGTTGCTTTCTAACTATATCGTAGGTCCCAGTAATATCGGTAAAAGGACCCTCGTATTCATTTTCATTAACAAGTATCTCGCCTTCTAATGCTATTTCTGCATTTGCTGGATACTCTATGTCTACCTTTAATCCATTTGTTACTTTTAGATTTCCTCCTAGTAGTGAATTAGCCACTTCAAGTTCATCATTGTAAAGTGGCAAGGTAGTAGCTGCTGCTAATGCGGTGGCGGGATCTACTCCGATTACTACTGTAGCTTGTAAATTCTTACCTTCCTTACGTGCATTATTAATATAGCTCCATAGATCTCTCTCGACTACCCGCATCACGAGTTTATTCTTGCTGATTGGAGTCATACGATGATATGATAAATTCCTAGATCCCGTTTCTATATCTTTAGCTACAACGATCCCAGCAGTTATATATGGGCCTTTATCTTTTTCATAGAATTTTGGAATCGGTAACTTTTTTAGATCAACTTGATCTCCAGTCAGATTTATGCTAAAATCTCCACCCCCCTTAGAAGGCTTAATTGGATTCCTTATAGCATCTAGTAACTTTCCATAAATATCCGTTTCTTTTTTAAGTCCTAGTAGCAAAGCAAGTCGCTTTCTATCCCCATAGATACCGAAGATCAGTCTGAAATTTGTATATCCTGTTACATTCTCGAATATTAATGCTTTTTCATGTTCAAATCTACTCACTATGTAGGGTATCTCGTATTTAGTTGATAATTCATCTTTAATGCGTAGTACTAAGCCATTCCTATCTAAGATTTTAATTGCTTCTCTTAAGTTGCTTGCCATTTGGTCTTACCAGAACTAATCTCTTGATACTTCTACATTAAAACACTAATTTAAAAGCTTGGTAAGCTAATCTTAAATTCAAAGCTAAGAAAATTGAGGTGATATCTACGTGAAAATTGCTTTAATTAGCGTTCAATACATCGGTGCTATAACTGGCGGTGGTGGTATTCACGTAGTAAACCTCTCTAGGGAATTAGCGAAACAAGGCTTTGATGTAACTGTACTTTGCATGGGTATAGATGATTTACCTGAATATGAAGAAATTAGAGTTGGTGAAAAAAAGGTTTATGTGTATCGTTTCTGGACAAAGGATAGTAGGTTTTTAAGCAATCCCTTTGAAGGCTCTAAAACTGATGAAATAAAACGATTGGAAGAATTCAAAGCTCTTATTCTTGATTTCTTATCAGAAAATAGGATCTTTGATATAGTTCATCTTCATGGTCATTTCATGGTCCCTAGTTTGGCGAGAGATCTAAAAGAAATGAATTATCCAGCAAAGATAATCACTACATTTCATGCGTTTGAATCCGTTTCTGAAACTCTTAAGGGAACATCTTCTAAAGAACTTTATAACTATATCATAAGAAAGGAGAGAGACGCTATATCTTACTCAGATGTAATCATTTTGCTGAGTAGATCGCTCATAGGGGATGTCTTAAAGATACATGGGGATATACTTGAGAAGTCTAAGATAAGGATTATTCCTAATGGTATAGATCCAATGCTTATTCATCGTAAAAAATCGCCTGAAAAAATAATTGCTTTGCGCAATAAAATAAAATCAGATTATTTGCTGTTTAATATCAATAGAATTGATCCCTCCAAGAAAATTGAATTTATCCTGAAATCACTCCCGCTAGTTCATGAAAAAATCCCGGAAAAAAAGATATTTCTGTTAATAGCTGGAAAACTAGAGGAGAGAAACAGAGTTTACAGGGATAAACTGATTAAGATCTCTGAACAATTAATGAGAGATATTCCTCAATTAACCATTAAGATAACGGAGAATATATCAGATGAACAAAAGATATTGTACTATGATGCATCAGACATCTTTATAACGGCGTCTCCTATAGAACCATTCGGCATGACAATTTTAGAATCTATTGTTCGAGGGACTCCTGTGGCCATAGTTGAGGCTCCCGGCCCTAGAGAAATATTTAATATCGATTTCGATTTGGATAGCTCATTTATAGAGACTCCTGCAGGAGTAATCGCTAAATTTGGAAATGAAAACGAGGTCATAAGCAACCTAGCTAATGCAATATCATATCTCCTGAAAAATTTATCGCGATTTAAGGAACGTATCAAGAATTATCGAGAAGAAATCATATCTAAATATAGCTGGACAGCTGTTGTTAAAATGCTTTCTAAGATTTATAGAGAAAAATAATTGGATCTATAGAGAAAATCAATTATAATTCCTCATATGTTTCGCGAATTCTATTTGCTATATTCTCCCATGTAAAATTACTTAATATGAATTTTCGTCCATTCTTACCCATTCTTGAAGCAATCTCTTTATTACGCAGAATATAGATAATTTTTTCCGCGAAATCATGCTCATCCTCGGGATTACTTATTAAACCAATGTTCTCCGTAATATATCTGCTTACACCAGCATATTTTGATACAACAACGGGGGTTTCGCAAGCTAATGCCTCAAGCGCAACCATACCAAATAAATCATACCTAGATGGAACAGCCACTACATTAGCCTTAGCATAATAAGTAGGCAATAATTCATTTGGAATCCTTCCCGTTTGAATCACTTTACTTTTTAGCCCAAGTTTGTTTATTAACTGATCTAATTCCCCACGAATCTTTATTTCTAGATCAGTAGGTTTATGAGATCCACCTCCTAATATTAATTTAACATCTTGAACCTCCTTTGCTACATGGTAAAATGCTTTTATCAAAAGATCAAAACCCTTCGTATAATCTAAACGACCAGTAGAAAAAACATATCGATTAGGTAGATCTACTTGCTCTCTCGTATTCATGGGCGAAAAAAAGACTGTATCAACTCCAGGAGGAATTATTTTAACAACTCTATCCACATTATAATACTTTTTTATTATGTCTTGTTCAAACGGTGAGGTAGCTATTATTGCATCTGCGTTTTCAATTATCTTTTTTTCCCAATATATCCTCGTGTTAAAATGATATATTTTCTCGGAAGCTATGGTTCCTAGTCGCTCTTTTTTTGCAGCACCTAATGAATGAGAAGTGTGAACATGCTTAACTTCATTTAATCTAGATTTTAACTTAAGAGCCACGTATCCAGCATCCCAGTAATGAGAATGCATTATATCATATCTGATTCCTTTTTCTTTAATGAAGCTTACTAAGTTCGTTGCAAATTCGTCGAGGAAAGGAAATAGTTCTTCTTTTCTTATGAAATGCTTAGGGCCACAGGGGATCCTAATTATTCTCGCTCCATCAGTTATTTTCTCTATTCTTCTCCTACCTTCGAACCATCTGGTGTATATGTCTACTTTTATGCTCATGCGAGCTAGCTTTTTAGCTACCTCAATAATATATACTACTTGCCCGCCAGTATCTGCTTGACCTAGATCTGGGACTGGATCAACATATCCATGAATACTAAGAAACATTACTCTCAATACTCATTCCCCAAAACATTTTTGTTGTGAGATCAAAGTAGTTAGTGCAATAAAGGCCTGATCTCTGCTTTAATCTCAGATTTATTTAATTTAAAACTTTTAAAGCTTATTTGAATGACATTTTTACTAAGTTATAATTCCTATATTTAGTGATTCATGTTTCTCTATCAAATTAGGGGGGATCCATATGGGTAAGCTCTCCAATTTAAAAAGGCAGAGAAAGAGAAGGAAAAAACACAAGAGAAGAAAACTAAAAAGGAAACTCAAGCACAAGAAATGAAAATATATACTTAATAGTGAATCCACGTTGACCAATAAGCCTAGCTTCATTTAGGTAAATGAAGAAATGCACCACCTACTGAACAATTAAATGATGATCCTGCCGTAGGCTGATCCAGAATAGTATTACGTAAATAATCTTTTATTGATGTATTTTTAAGACTATGGATCGCCAGTGTCCTGAACCATTACAGACTATTTTAGCCTTTATCACTATTTTTCTTTATAACGCTTCTTAAGCCTCACCACATAACCAGCACGTCTCA
>JALWRR010000075.1 GCA_026993975.1 Promethearchaeati archaeon
GCCTAGCACGGTTTGGATGGGGGTGGTGGGGTGGCCCAACAGGGGGCGAGCCCTATGACATGTCCCCGATGACCCCAGAGGGGATGGAGGGTGATGTGCCCCAAGAAGGGGGAGTTGGGCAAGTTTGTCCAACTTCCCCGAACCCCGAGAACACTCCTTATGAATGCTTCAGCGTAACCAAGTGCTGGTATACCAGAGGAGTGAGTGAGTAGGTGATGAATAGTTATTGGGGATTCGTGGGATTTTATTCTCAGGGGAACATATTTATCTACGGGGTCATTGAGACTTAGTTTTCCATCCTCAACCAGCTTCAGGATAGCTAGAGCAGTAAATGATTTCGTTACCGAACCAATACCCATTAGTGTTCCAGGATTCATGGCATCGAGCTTGCTAAGATCCCTGTAGCCATAGCCACGAGCATAAGTAATCTCATTATTTTCTATCACAGCTAAACTAAGCCCAGGAATCTTAGTCTCACTAATCTTCTCCAAAACAAAAGAATCAATCACACTCCAATCAACCATAAATATCCCCTTAAGCAGAAGCGCTTTGATTAAGAATACTACTTGCAAAAATTTTTAATTTATCTCGCTTAGAAATTCACTAGGTTTCAAAATCTTAATAACTTTATTTATCACTTTTAATGAATTGGAACCCTCTTCTCTTAGTACAAGCAGATCAGGATCCCCAGTAACAATTATGAAAGCACAAGCATCGTATGCGGTCTCTATAAACTTATTATCATCTAGATCTCTGCAAATATTTATTTTTGTTCGTGTTTTCACAAGCACTGAAACACTTCTTATTAAACTCAGATACTTATCTATATCTTCTTTTGACAATACGGCAAGAAATTTTGGTCTATGCAGTACATTATATAACTCAAATAATATATCCTCTGAAGTAAAATTTGTGAAATAACCGTCAATTATTTTCTTCAGAATTCGTGCACATTTACCGTCTCTAGATAATAATGCTGAAACTAGTACATTTGTATCTATCACAACATTTATTTTCTTTGCTCTATCCTCCATTTCTTGATTTCCTCTAGTATTTCTTCATCAGAGAACACAGCACTTTTAGCCCTAAGCTTTTCCAATATCATTTTTAGTTCTGAAGATGCTGATATAGCTATTTTCTCAACCTTAGATACACTGATATCTCTGACCCCCGTAATCCCAATTTTTAACTTGAGATTCGGATAATCAATCTCACTCTTATTAATTGCTAAAGAAGACATAATTTAACCCTCTTTAACCTCTTCTAATTTGGAGGATGTAGTAACTATGTTCGTTGATGTCACCACATATATTGGTTCTCCCGTCAAAGGATCTTTTTCATTTGTCTTGTAAACCTTCACTAAAACTAATTTAACCTTAAGTATTCTCCCATCCTCTAATTTATATAAATTCCAATCCTCCTTAATAGGTTCAAAATTAATTTCCTCACCCTCTATAGTTCTTCCATCCGGTAAGGATATTTTAATCATTAATTACACCTTTTCACAAAAATCTCCAAATTTTAATTGTTATATAATCT
>JALWRR010000076.1 GCA_026993975.1 Promethearchaeati archaeon
GGGTGCTATCGGAAATTGGCGGACCTCCCCGTGGATCTATTGGCTTTGCGGAAGAATTTTAGCTATATAAAACGCTTAGCTGCGGCGTTTCAATAGCTTTAAAATTGAGGCGGGGGACCCCGAATTTTGTGCAAATTTAGTAAAAAATGCAAGAAAACGCTCCTTTTTGTTTAAATTTGAGCCAAAAAAGCAGCACAAAGCTGCTTTTAGTCTAAATCCACTCAAAATCTTTCACAGGATCTAAGTCCCACATACCAAAATGTAGCTGATCTATGTCCATTCTGAGCAATTCAGCCAGTTTAGGCAGGTGGTTCCACCAAAAGTCAGGACTTGACTCCCACTCTATCTTTTTCCACACGGTTACGTATGTAGGAATCCTACAGGAGGGGTCATACTCAATAACCAGACCGTTACTACCGAGGATTGTGTGCTGGTACACCATATACCTAACACCGTCTACCTCTACTATCTCCTCTGGACTGTTGAACATCAGTTGAATTACCTCTTTCACGGTAACTCCTTTCGTTAGGATTTAGGGACTAAGCCCAATAGAGCAGTCCGAAGACTGCTCGATGGGCCTAGACTACATCAAAATCTTCATCTAAGTCTAAAGACGTCCAAATATTGTACTGTAAGGACTCAAGATTAAGCTTGAATAAGTGGGCTACACGAGGTATATGCCCAAACCAGAAGTCAGATAGACTTTCTATTTCTATTGGCTTATACGTGCCAACTTCGATAACTAAGTCGCCTTCTGCGATTATGTATAGACCGTTAGCGCCCTCTATAATCCGTAGACCGTCTTCTAGTTTGCTAATATAACCCATTATATTAGCCTCAGTACTTGGTAGAGGATTCGCCTTCAAGATCTCACAGACAGTGTTGTAGTTAGCACCTGTAATATTTGAGATCTTACGTTTAGAGAAACCTCTGGCAGCTAAGTTTTTAATCATTTCATGAGTTTTACGGCCAAGTCTTGGCTCTCTCCGCTTCACTATATCTAGAGTATGTCTAGTTATAGTTCTCGAATTGACTCCGAACTTTTCTGCCAGTTTCTTATTTGTCCAGCCTTCTAGTCTAAGGCGCCGAATTTCGTCAATCTGAGCTTGTGTAAGAAGTTTTCTTTCCACAATATGCTCCTTTCGTTGGGATTTTAGGGCCTAAGCCCAATAGAGCAGTCCTCAGACTGCTCCAGTAATGTCTCAGCTGCAGGTTTAGCCATTTTTCACCTCCTCGAGAATTTCTTGCCATAGCTTAAGCTCCTTCTGACTAAATTCACCGTGAGGGAACACAGTCATCTTAGTGTCGTCCTCTAAGTATCTATGCGGAGCTGAGATGTAACTTCTTGCTGAAGCCAATGAGAAGTTGTTCTCAATCTCATACATATCCATAGCTCCCTTGATTAATTTGAACCAGATAATCATAGGCACACCGAAGAACCTGTCATCAGTAAGCGAAGGATAGTAGATATCCTTGCTAATAGACGGCTTTTTATGGCCAAGACACTTAGGCAAGTCTTTGCCTAGGTACTTCTTTAGTACCATTAGATCGTTTTCAGGAATGTCTGGGACATTCCCGAAGTTCTTGGCATATTCCTCCGCCGCAACCTTTGCCGTTAGCACTGCTGCTTTGATGTCTGCTCTTTCCATAGCAAACTCCTTTGTTGGGATTTAGGGACTAAGCCCAATAGAACGGTCCGAGGACCGCTCGATGGGCCTAGAACACGTCTGTGTACTGGACTTTAGTTTCTGCAAATACTTGCAAAATTGTTAGCCAGTTGTGTTCATTTATATCCTCTTTTCTAGCCTGCTGGTTTAGATGGCCATAGCAATTGTTTTCATAAGTCCATGTCAGTTTCATTTCTCACCTCCTATGCAGATTTTGTGGTCATAATATTTGAAACCGTAGTCCAATGCCATGCCGACTAGATCAGATTTGATCAGCAGCACGGTGTCACCGGTTGGCCCAGTGACTGTAATTCCAGCCCCACTTGGAATTTCTGGGAGGAATTCCTCCCAGTCTACCTCATTGAGTGGGTCATACAGTGCGGTAACACTGTTCCTGAAAGCCTGCCACATTTGGCTGACAAAGTCAGGAGAGTTCATGATGCTATCAGCAAAGGTATAGCCGATAGTTTGTTCATGTTTCTCCCACCAAGACATAAAACCTGGATAATGAGACTCAAAAAAGTCCCAGAGGTCAGTCCAGGCCTGATCAATTGTATTGTCAGAAATAAAGTCCTCAAGAGCACGAATGCTCTCGGCAGCATTGGAGAAGTCAGTAAAAGCTAACATTGTAGCTCCTTATGTTGGGATTTAGGGCCGAAGCCCATCAAAGCCCTCCTTAGAGGGCTTCAATGGACTTCAGTTATTCTTCATAACTGAAGTCGTTCGGCCACCCGAACCAGGTGACCAGAGCGAATACCTCATCGAGGTATTGCTCATAATGCTCATGGGGCATTGTCATTTTACCTCCAGGGTAGTATACCCCATTTTCGTCAATACGAAATGGAACTGCCTCGTATATGAATACGACATTCTCCAAGGTTACTCCAGCCTTAGTATAGGCAGATTTAACTGTGTCATAGTTGAGCATGATAGCTCCTTTCTAATGGGATTTTAGGGCCGAAGCCCATCAAAGCCCTCCTCGGAGGGCTTCAATGGATTCAGTCTAGCCTAACTGGAATAGTCCAGTTAGGTAGAATCCAGTAGTCTCCAACTTTTTCCTTAAAGTCAAAGATTGAAATCTCCGGATACTGTTCACCATCAGGGGTCATTACCCTAACGGTGATCTTAGAGCGGTCTATGTGTACTATTCTAGCATAGAACTCTATTGAGTTCTTACTGAGTATTAGGTCTCCAATCTGTGGTTTCATATGCCTACCTCCTTTATTTCATTATTCAGTTGTTCTCTAAGCTCCTTCGGTATTTCAAGATTAAACTCTTGAATACAATAAAGCCTACCTAGCCAAATATAGTAGGTCTCAAGGATGTACTTGTCATCCTCGTTATCAATCATGTCATTGAGGTAGTTTATATACTCTACAATTGTCATTCTAATCCTCCTTTCAGGATTTTGCGGGCCTTTCTCAAGACCCGCTCCATCTTCTTTTGCCGCTTTTCCTGTTCCTTCCAGTAATCAGCTGGATTGGTATTTAGTAGCTTATATACTGTCGGGAGAGAGCAGTCTAATACTTTGGCAATATCTTTTACAGACATGCCTTTGTTAGCCCATGTATGGGCGTTAAGTAGATCTGTGTAGTCCATCTTTTTCATGACAGACTCCTTTCTAATGGGATTTTAGGGCCTAAGCCCATCAAAGCCCTCCAAGGAGGGCTTCAATTGGCTAGGTATAGAGGTATACTGTATACCCAGATATTCCAATTGTAAATCTTGCCATATCATCATGGCAAGGTCCTGGAACACTTGTAACATTCCCAATTTGATAGAGCCTTGCAACTCTATCTATCGCTGCCCAAGCTTCATCCCTTTTGGATTTAAAAGGGTAGCGGAGCTTGCTGTAAGCCTCGTACAGCTGCTCCAGATGGTGCTCATTTATTTGGACATACTTAATCATTGTAGCTCCTTATGTTGGGATTTAGGGCCTAAGCCCATCAAAACCCTCCTCAGAGGGCTTCAATTAACTTAGTTTATGTCCCTTGATGTATGTAGGGACCTGGGCATTACCCCAGTCAATAGACACTATGTTCTTCAGGTGCTCAATTGAGCACTCGAACTCGTAATTAGATAGGCCTCCCCAGCCAGGAGTGGCATACCTAGATACTTCTCGATACTTTATTCCAGCTGCGGCCAGCGCAGCTGCAGCTCTCTCAGAGATCTTTCCTACGCCCTTGATCATACATTTTTCCATCATGAACCTCCTGTTCTTATTGATGGTGGTCTTTCGACTGTCCATAGACACAGCGGTTGATTGAGCATAAAGCTCAATGAAATATCTAAAGTGGGTATTTCATTCAACTTTATTATTATATCTAATTAAAGATTAAAGTTTAATTAGTGGGTCATAAGACCCACAACTCTAACCTTGGTTGAAGTCACTGCAAATGACCCCAGCCTCGAGATTATCGATGATAATCTCTTTGACTTTGGGTTGCCAGTTACGAGTGTCCTCAGCCAGTTCATTGGCTAAATGCAGAGCATGCTCTGCATTATAGGCCGCGACAATCATCTCTCGATAATCATCCCAACCTATTCTAGCCTTGTTTATGACTTTAAACAGTTTCATAGCTTCCTCCTTTATTAAATTACCATAAGGCTCTAGTTATGACCTAGATACATATCGTTATATAGCCAGCTAACATGTGCTACCTGAGTAGGCATTATTAACTAGCTATAAACTAGGTAGTTATGAGCTACCAACTAAGACTCCTTAGAGTCCTAGCTGCTGGCCATGTAAAGGCATTGCCTTTACATAACTAGTGTTAATAGTCCTACTGTGAATAGCAGGACTACGATCAAGGACACTGATCCGAACAGATCGATATCCATGGGACGATTCTCAAGATCACTTTTCCTCATTGTCCTTTTCTCCTTTCTTAGATTTAGTATTAATACATACCCAGTCTGCCAGGTCCATCATATGTTTATAGAAAGCTGCATCAGCAGCAGTCACAGGTTGGAATCTTTCTATGAGATCTTTCAGCTCGCTGTTTGTCATAACATACTCCTTGAAGTTGATTTATAGAGGCGGGCGGCATACTTTATTTGCACGTGTGCACGCACGCATCTATATTGCCCCATTTCACACCCGGAAAATTTTTCAAATCCAGACTTAGGGGCTACCCCTATATTCTCCCACTGTTATATCAAGGGCATGTACTCATATAAAGCAAAGCAGAACAGTGCGAAAGTAATAGGTCTTACCGGAAATGTCGAAGCTCTAACATTGAATAGCTATGACTTGATCATAGACGATGGCAATACCTCTGGTACATTAGACTTTGGGCTGTCCAATATTGTACTAGACGACCCTTATGGGCTTTATATTCAAAATCTCATTTTATACAATAGCTCAAATATTACCTTGCGTACTACTCAGGCCGGTTACTTTACTTTTAGGGCAGAAGACTCTAGCGACTGTACAATAACAAATGGCGGTTACATTTTCAGAAGCACTAACATTACACTTACTGGATTAAATGAAGTGTATGACTCTGATACTGCGACTGTAACAGGGTATAGCTCTTACCTACATAACTTACAGAATGTAACTATTAATGCCACATACTCATCAGTTAATGAAGCACGCAGTAGCACAAGTATAAATCTAAATCGCTCGCATGTAGAATTTATTGATACAACAACTGTAGAAGCCAATTATGGTGACCTTGGTAGAGTATCAGGTGATGGCACTTTAAAAGTTTCAAATGGAGATCTTCTTGGTGATATAGTCTTGAGCAATTCAGACGTAGAATTTTCTTTAGTACAAAACACTGGGGCTCTAATAGCCACAGCCAACTTTAGTAACTCAACTGTAAAGGTTCTTAGACAGCTATACACACTTAGTAACTCAACACTAGAAACTGTAGAAGACTTTAATGTTACTATAAATATCACTAATTCCAATGTAGATATAATACATCGTTTTGATGAAGGTAGTAATATTGATATAACTGACTCTTGTATATACGGCAGTACTCTTGCACAAAAAGACTTTATAGTAGAAAATTCTACTTTAGATTTTCAACTTGGTAGCATAGACTATAATACGCAAGAATGGGAACAAGATTTTAAAGCCGGTGCAATAACAAAGAATCTAACTATTAGAAATTCTACTATTACCACTGCGCATAGAGATGGTCATACTCAAGAGGCAAGAAACATAGTTTTACCCTCAGACTTCATAATAGAAGATGTAGTAAGAGATGAGGTATTTCATGCTGGACAGTACTGGGGAGTTCCAAAAGGATTTATAGATAAAACTACTAGAGTTAGTAGAGTACTGCCATTTTTATCTAGCATGACTATAGCAAATTGGCCAGTAGAAAAAATCCCTGAAGAATTAGCTAATCCCAATTTTCATCATATGTCTATACCAGAAACCCTTCATGTCTATAAAATAACTTATAGAGCCTTTAATGGTTCTCCTGGTGCTTCTGGAGAATTTTTAGTCTATAGAACAGAAAAAACTTGGTATGAGCATATATGGGTATACGATAAAGCCATTAAAATTTCTCAGTTTCTACTGTTAGGTAGTGTTGGGTCACAAGGGTATGTATTCCACACTGTAGATGACGTTAACTGTAATGCTTTTTTTGATGAATGTTTCAGTATCACAATACCTATGCCAGATTTTGTAGACTACAGATCATATAAAATGGAATACATTGGAGAAATTGTACCAGACTTTGAATTTTACTTTACTTATCCTGTACTGGCTGAGTTTGGTAAATCTATCGACTTTTATAGACTTACTAGAAGCGGCCGCAAAGGAGACGGAGGGGTTAGTGATGACGCTGTGGAGTTTCTAGATGTAGATCCAAAGAACTTCTGTATACAGGGTAAAACTCCTAGTCAGATATACTATAACTCAGACATATTAGTACCAGTAACTACGGAAGGAATAGACTGTGATAATAACGGGTAATACAGTACGGGCATTACAGAGGATAAAGGTAGATCCCACAGCTGCGGAAATGCTAGTAGAGGAAGAGTACAGATCTGAACTATTGGAGCTACTAAAACCTTGCTCTGGATCAAGTGAATCTTTTGATTTAGAGACAGAGTTTGCAACCCAGTATAATATGGTTAGGGCTGCCATTCATCGTATGGGTGAAATTCAGTCTGAGGAAGATCTTAAAATACTCAAGGAAGCTAAAAGCTATCTCCAGTTTATTATGAGACAGGAAGAGAAGCTAGCAGATATAAGGGCAGTCGCTGCTTTTAAGGAAGCAGTTCTTGATGCACTTGATGAAGCAGACCCAGAAATACAAGACAAGGTAATCCATGCACTCAAACAACGCCTATCTTGAAAACTTTGTATCAGAGCTGCAGGGACGCTATGGTATCCTTGATGCAGGAGCTAAATACTCTGATTGGATCACTAAGAATACCAAACTCAATGGCAGACACTTTTCATTTGAAGATCACGAATTCCAGATAGATATAGTAAATGACACTGCCGAACACGTTGTCGTGAAAAAATGTTCTCAAGTGGGGCTAACTGAGATTGCTATTCGTAGAGTCTTGGCATTCTTGGTGAGAAACCAGGGGACTACTACAATCATGACCCAGCCTACTAGACAAATGGCATTGAATTTCTCGACTACGAGGGTCGATGAGATTATCAAAGAAAGTCCTCTGATTGAAAACCTCGCTGATAGAAACGTAGACTCTAAAGAACTAAAGAAGCTAGGTCGTTCATACTTGTATATTAAGGGTACTAAAGGCGCCGCCAGTGCTATTTCAGTTCCCGCAGACTTTATTATGACAGATGAGTATGACTTCTCAGACTTAGCGGTAGTTGGTAAATACAACTCACGTCTTTCTCACTCTAAGTATAAGCTTATATGGAGATTTAGTACTCCTACTATACCAGACTTCGCTGTCTCGAAGGAATTTAATCAAGGCACGCAGTTCCAGAGACTACAAAAATGCCCTCACTGCAATCATTGGAATAATCATGACTTCTTTAGGGACCTAGTTATTTTAGGATACGAGGGAACTATAGAAGAGCTGACAATGGATGATCTATTAGAGATTAATCCCAATGATGTTCAGCTCCTTTGTGAGAAATGTCGCAGACCAATGCAGTACCATAACTATACTAAACAAGAATGGGTTGCTACTCACCCTAATAGATTTATTCACTCATATCAAGTCAGGCCTTGGCACACTGCTGCACAACGGATGTATGATGTCCTAAGACAACGGGAAGATTATGAGCTGTATTCTGACTGGGTTAACTTTGCTTTAGGCGAAGAGTATATCGATGCTAATCAGATCTTTGATCTTGGTAAAGTCAAGCGTGGAAGCTTTCCTATGGGGCCGATACCAATGTTCATTGGCATTGACTTTGGTAAGGAATGTTACATTGTTGTGGGTCATAGAGACCAAAGAAAAGTGATAGTTAGGTATGCTAAGAAGGTATCTGAACATAAAGTTAGGGAAACTGTACAGGATCTAATTAATAACTATTTTATTTCTGGAATGATTTTAGATGCACTACCGCAGACTAAACTTTCATCAGACATACGTGACTTAATGTGGGGTTCAGCATATACAGCATATTATAGTGATAATCAAAAAGAATTGTTTAATATTAAGTCAAATGAGGAAGATATAACCTTAAGTAGGACTAAGCTCTTTGATAAAGTCCTTGCAATAGATGAACTTGATGTTACTGTAGATGCTCCAAGAGACTTTGAAGAGCAACTCCAGGGTATGGTAAAGCAGAGACTGAAAGATGATGTTATAGAATCTGAGAGATACGTAAAGGTACAAGCAGATCACTTCTTACATGCACTTGGATATATGTATGCTGCCATGGAAGTATTTGAGGCATCAGGAAGCCACATAGTACTACCGACTCTAGAGACAACCAAAATAGTATACTAACCTAATAGTGATAAACAAGGAGTCAGTTCATGGCGGTATCATTATCTAAAATAAAGTCATTCTTTAACACTGCTAAGCCAGGGACCAAGACTAAAACAGTACTGCCTGTAAAAGAGGGAGATAACTATTCTCCTCTGCCGTTTAACCCTTACTATGATGCTGGGTCTATTAGAGCTAGTGGGGATATACCAACGGTTATTAGCAATGCTCAGAAGTATGATGCTGATTTTAGTCAAGCTATTTGGTCGGTTGCTAGATTTGCGTCTACGCCTATTGATATTCTATTTATGAATGACAAAGGTGAATTCGATGCCGATAAGTCTAGACAGTTGCGCACACTGTTTGACAATGTTTGGCTAGCGTCAGTAAATAGTCCTGATTTAAATGAGCTAGCAGATAACATTATTATGGAGCTCTTCAAGCAAGGAGGTGTAGGATTAGAAGTAGTTCTTGACCAGTTTAAGCTACCAACTAACTATGTTCTTATTCCCTCGAATGCTGTTAAGTGGAAGAAGAAAAACTCTGTCTTTGTTCCTTATCAAACTGGCCAAGGCAAAGAAATCAGCCTGGATATACCTACGTTCTTCTTTGTCAATACTGATAGAGCTCCAGACCAGGCTGTCGCAGATAGTCCCCTTCTCGCTGCGATTCAGTCGGTCACATTCAAACAGCAAGTAATCAATGACATTCAAAGAGTCATTAGGAGAGCTGGTTACCCTAGACATAAGGTAACAGTTCTTGAAGAAATTCTAAGAAAGAATGCGCCTGCTAATGTTCGTGTTGATCCCAATAAGCTTGCTAAATGGCTTAAGGATCAGCTGTCTAACATAGGTCAGGAGCTATCTAAACTCAACCCTGAGGATGCTATTGTTGTATTTGACTCAGTACAAGTTGAGTACTTATCTACTCAAGGATCTATGACTGTAGACTTTAAACCTATAGTAGAGATTCTTGACTCCCAGCTTACTAGTGCACTAAAAGTATTGCCTAGTATTTTGGGTAAGTATACTGGTGGAAGCTCACAGAACATTGCATCTGTGGAAGCTATGACATTTGTGAAGACCTTAACCTTCTTACAGCATAGATGCGATAAGATTCTAAGTCAAGCATTTACCCTCACTGCCAGATTACTTGGTATGAGAGGATTTGTAAAAGTTCGTCATCATCCAATAAACTTGAGACCTGAGCTTGAGCTTGAGCCTCAGAAGCTAGCTAAACAAAATAGAATCTTGCAGCTGCAGTCTTATGGACATATTACAGACTCTGAAGCTGCGCTTGAACTAGGTATCTTGCATCTTCCTGAAGAAGAGTTATCTGGTACTAGATTTTTAGACGGCCAGCCGTCTACTGATACTGAAAATATATCACCTAATAGAGATCCATTAGGAAGATCGATTACTGGTGGTGATGGTGCGGGCGACACTCGCGGAAACGAATCAAGTTCATAAAGGAGAAATTATGCCAAAGAAACCCACTCAAGGGGCCCTGATTGCAGAGGCTCTTTTAATCGACAAGAATCTTACTTCCTATAATACGAAGTTCAAGGATGGTGCTTTAGTTCAGGTAATGCAGAAGATCAATGAAGAAGGTCTCCCACTGCTGATGTCTCATAATACTGAAAAGTTTCCAGTTGGGGCATGGTTTGAAGCTACCGTAAAAGATGAAGCTGTGTTCTCAAAGTTCTTTGTTCCTAGAGAGATTAATGAATATGATGACATTAAAGCCCGTATTGAAACTGGTATTTTAGACTCTGTGTCTATTGGCTTTAGTGCAAAAGTTCATGAGTGTTCTATTTGTGGAAACGATATTTATGACTTTGAGAACTGTGAGCATATTCCCGGTAAGCAATATGGAGATGAGACCTGCTGTGTAATGCTTGATGACATTAAGCCTTCAGAAGCAAGCTTAGTTTATTCTGGAGCTGTGCCTGCGGCTAAGATCGTAGATACTGATGTTAAATCAGAGTTCTTTGTAAAGAATGAACTGAACTTTTCGGAAGGCCAACTAGAGGTTGTCCAGCACAAGTGCACATATCATATTTGCAATGAAACACAAAACGAAGGAGAAAATATGCCTGAAGAAAAGTTTCAAGAACTTCAGACCAAATTTGATGAGCTTAATTCTAAGTTCATGAATACTCGGGAGGAGCTTGTCACTGCTAAAGAGGAAGCTATTCAGTTTAAAGAGAAAGCGTCTAAGTATGACGAAGTATCTGAAAAGCTTCAAGATGTAGAGAGCAAGTACTCTGAGTATGTTCAAAAGCTTCAAGAAAAGGTAGAAGCCCTCGCTGCTCCCTTTGATGCTAACTACAAAGCTCCTGAAGATATCGAAGCAATCTTTGCTGATATCGAGAAGTTTGTAGAAGAAGCTAAAGCTCTGCCTACCGGC
This sequence comes from Promethearchaeati archaeon, assembly GCA_026993975.1. Classification (GTDB taxonomy): domain Archaea; phylum Asgardarchaeota; class Njordarchaeia; order Njordarchaeales; family Njordarchaeaceae; genus Njordarchaeum. The sequence continues at coordinate 10,965 of JALWRR010000076.1, forward strand.
CAACAGTCGCATGTCGAGGATGAGGAAGTTGAATACCAAGTCCCCGCAGATGCGTTTAAAGTCTAATTAAGGAGAAATAAATGGCTTATCCTAACTTACTCTATCGTGGTCAGTATACGCTCAAGCGTGTACTCACTATGCCCGCTGATCCTAGCTTGACCTCTGCTGATGTAGATAAGCTGGTTTCTGTCGATGCTAATGGCGTTGTAATTCTTGCCACTGGAAATGAAACTTTCTTTGGTGTTCTTAGGACAGTAAATGCTAATGATAATATCTGTACTGTAGATTTTTCTGGAGTACATGAGTTTACTGCTTCTGGCGCCATTAAAGCTGGAGACCGTGTACAACCAAGTGGAAATGAAACTGTTAAGGTTTTAGATACCACTGATGAAGCCACCACTGCTGTAGCGCTCACTAAAGCTGATGTAGCTGGTGATAAAATCGCAATCTTTTTCTTGAACTAAGGAGACAAATATGCCTAAATTTGCTGGTTATGACGTCGTCAAGGACGCAAGCGAACTGCAACTTGACAAAAACATGTATAAGGTGGCAGCTGACCACAAGATGACTTTTTCTCAGCTGCTTGAGCGACTGAACCCTTCCAAGCCTGATGATAACCTGGATGCTTTCGAGCGCCAGCTGCAGCGTTTTGGAATCGTTACTAAATCTATTCCTGAGAAAGGAATTTATGCTTCCACTGTTGAGCAGTTCTTGAAAGCTGGAGAGCATGCCTTTGCTAATGGTGCTAACAATCAACCTCTGCAAACTGGTGTTCCTCCCTCTCAGATTCTGTTCCCTGAGTTCATCAGTCGTGTAGCTCGGCAAGCTCTGATCACTAACACTGACTACAATGTTAATGATCTGCTTGCTACTACCCGTACTATTAATAGCTCTACCTATAAAGAGCTGTGGATTGATACAACTGCTGGACAAAGTGATCAGCCTGATTACGATAAGTACTCTATGGGTAGAGTCGGTGAATTTGGTACTTTCCCCCGTGTCCAAATCAAGTGGGAAGAAAGTGCCAAGTCCGTCTTCAAGCGTGGTGTACAGATTGACATGTCTTATGAATTCCAGCGTGAAGCTTCTATGGATATTCTGAGCATTGTTATTCAGCGTATTATGCTGTCTCAGTCTATGAGTCTGTTCAAGAAAGCTCTGGATAAGATCTTTACTGGTGCTACTGTAGTTGAGTCTAGCTCTCTGGATAGTGCTTCTACTGGTGGAAAGCTGACTTATGAGGCATGGATCAAGTGGACTGCTAGCTTCGCTCCCTATGCTCCTTCTACCTATTATATGAGCCTTGATACTGCTGTCAAAGTTCTGATGATGGAGAAGCCCAATGTTGATCCTGTAGCTCTGATGGCTGCTCTGAAGCAAGGTCCTGTAACCCAGTCTATCCAGGTTGGTCGCGGTCTCTGGAAAGATGTAACTATCTTCCCTCTGACTGATGGAACTCTGCCTGATGACTTTATCTTGACCTTTGATAAGAACTACGCTGCTGAGCGGATTATCCAGGCTGGAACTGATCTCCAAGAAACTGAGCGAATTATCACTCAGCAGTTTGACTCTGTTGTCATCTCCATTGCTGATGAGATTTCTCTGATCTTTGAAGATGCTCGCTTCGTCCTCCATATTTCTAACTAAGGAGGACTAAATGAAGATCAAGTTAAAAGATCCCAAGCGGGTCTACTTTGATCGTCAGACGGGCGCCACTATGTATGGTGATAAAGTTCTGACTGTCAAAGCTACTGAGTATGTTCGGCAGATGATCAATCAAGGCTGGGCAGTAGAGGTAGAAGACAAAGCTCCTGAGCCTGAGAAAGAGCCTGAAAAAGAGCCTCAAAAGACTGCTCCGAAAGTTTCTAAGGAAAAATAATGGCACAACTCACAGCGGACTTTATAAGAGGTTTGGCGGGCTTGTCCGCTGCTGAACTGCCTGATTCCACTATCAATGAACTTAAAGTTATAGAGATAGCGGAAGAAGCTGCTAGAAATTTCTATACCCTTAGCGAATATGAAGCATTGTATTACAAGGGCTGGAAAGCTATTACGCTTCTTGCTCCATCTTTATATCTTCTTGTGCCTGAAAAAGTTCAGGATAACTTCAATCAATTTAGTAGATTTGAAGGTGTACAAGATTTAATAGACTATGCTTTTGCTCAAGTAGCAGAAGTAGAGAATCCTAACTTTGCTCCCCAGCAATTAGTAGTCGTGGCTAAGCCTGAACAAGATCCTGTAACTGGTGAGATTGTAAGATAATGGATATTTCGTTAGTTAGGGAAAAATTTCAGAAACCCTGGAATTTTAACATAGTTACTGACTACAGCGGTGATGTTTCTCACTGGTATTATAGCTTTCAGGAGGAATCACTAAATAGCGATGATAAACTACTTTATATCACTGCTCCAGAAAGACCGGATATTTTAGGGCACTTATTAGAGCTTGATGGACAAAGATGGATAGTCTGGAAATTGTATAGAGAACACTTTAATAAAAAGTTGTGGCAGGTTCTTTTACTTCCTTCTTTAGATACTCTAGTTCTAAAGACTGTCCCTATTGCTTCAAATGCTCTTGGGTCTGTACCTACTACTGGTGATATTAAAGAATATATCATAGATGTATTTATAGAAGACTATGGGCTTAAAGAGAGAACAGTTCCCACTGCACAACCTGTAGAGTCTTTTCAAAATGTTTTCTATGCTGCTGAGAAGCAATTTCCAAAGGCAGAGGTTTTTGAAGCTTACTACCAAGATAAAAAATATAAAGTTGATTCCTTAGAAAGAAATATTGGAGCAGTCAAAATACGGGCAACGGAGGACTTCTAATATGGCAAAGGTATCAGACGCTGTTTTTAGCGTATATGCAGAGGTTAAAAAATTTGCTGATTCTCAGAACCTAGAGTTTATATCTACTACTGATATAGAGTCTGCTACTAGTATACTACTTGAGCATAAAGATAGATTAGTGCTGGCCCTAAATAAGACAGATGGTTATCCATTTTTAGAGCTTGAGTTTTATATATTTGTTTCACTATCAGAACAGTCTGATATTAACTCTATCATATACACTGATATTTTATCTGAATTTATGAAAGTATTTCCTAGGTATTCTAAGTTATGTGTTTATGAGGCTGATGGGCTAAAAGCAGTTCCCTCAGAGTTTAATGACACTGGTAAAAGACTAGTTGTGGCAGATATACAGCAAAAAGTAACTTCTATTACTCAGATGAAGAATAACCTTTCAGCTGTAGTTCTAAAACTAATCGGACAGATAGAGTAGGGACTGTCCATAATAAGATATGCTTACATATAAAAATGTACAAATCAATTAAGGAGTACTTATGGCTTCAAAAGCTAAAACCCAAGAATTTTTCATTGGTGACCTTGAGCTTCGTGCAAGCATGGACCTCACTAAGGCCGGTGAATTAGGACCTGCTGAGTCCCTCGGACTGGTTACTGATTGTAAGATTGCTATGACCACCAATGAAGCAAAGCTTCAAGCCGGGTTTCCTCAGAGAACTTATGCGACCGCCGTAACATCCCGTGACCTTGAAATCACAGGTAATATGACGGAGTATACTCTGACTAACCTTGCCCTGCTCTATGGTGATGAGCGTGCGTTTAACAATGCATCTACCGCCACTGCTGCTCAGACTACTCTGTCCTCTGCGTTTACTGCTGGTGGAACTACTCTGTCTGTTGCTAGTGCTGCTGATTTTAGTCCTGGTGATTTCATCTATGTTCGTGACCAGCATGATGCTACTGATGTTTTCGCTACTCAGGTAGCCGCTGTTGATGGGACTGCAAACACTATTGATGTTACCTATCCTATCAGTCGTGATTTTGCTACTGGAAGTGTTGTAGTTAAGGGAGAGGCGATTATCCTCGGCTCTGAAGACAATATTCCTCCTATGACTGTTCAGGTTGTTGGTGTTATGCCCCTGGATGGTGAGCCCTTTGTCTATGACATTTGGAAAGCTACTATTTCTGGTACTGTTGAAGTTGCGTCCTCTACTGATAACTTCGGTTCTCTGGCTTATACCATTGCGCCTCTGGCTCCTGGTTCTGCTGAGATTGAGTGTGGAGTTTATGGTACTGATCCTGCCAAGAAAGCCATGCTGAAGCAGTTCCTCCAGGGACGCCTGATGAAAGGTGTTGGTACTACCAGCTGCTAAACTACTTCCCTTCGGGGAGTGTAGGATTTACACAGCCGCTCTTGCCCGTCGAGCGGTGGTGTAAATTCTACCAAAAGGACGGGCTATGGAAGAATACTTTTCTATTCGACTTATTGATTCTGATGAGATCATTCCCTTTGTACTTACCTATGCAATTCACAAAGATCTCCAACCTTATTTAGCTGAAGAGTCTAGACTATTTAATATGTTCACGGACGTGGAAATAGCTGACACTGTAGTACAAATGTGTCTTGCTACCCGGAATGAAAAAGGCCAAATAGTACAGGACTTTGATAAGCAAAATAAGCTTGATGCTGGTGATGCTGTAACACTGCTAGACTTTGTTTTTGAATATTTCTCTAAATTTTTTTTAACTCATCAGCAGCTAGTGAAGGAGACTCTGGAGAATCTGGAGAATCAAGCTCAGCCACAATAGACCTTCTTCTTTCTAAATCAATGGATGAGTTACTACTGTGGCTCTATGACTATGATAAACTAGCTTACTATAAAGCATGTACTTCTCTTACTTATGAAGATCTTAAAGAGGCTGCGATACTCAAACTGGAGATTGCCACCAGCCATTACTACGATATATTTAAAATAACAGCCCAAGCATTTGGAAACGAGGTTAAAGACAGTCCTAAAAAGAAATCTAACCTCCCAAAAGCTGGGTTTGATCAAATAGCAGCATTTATAGGAGCTATGTAATGACCTCAGCTGAAATTCTAAAGCTATTAAAAAAGAATCCTAATTTTAAAGTAATAAAGTTTGATACTGGTATTACTATTGATACTGGTGATAGAAGTTATATTATATCAGACCCTAATATTTCTAAGTCTCTACCTAAGCATCCTAATATTGAAGATGTTAAAGAAGTTCAAGCTAGAAATCCAGACTATCTTAGAGAGCTAGGAAAATTTGGTGAAAGAGTAGATAATATACCAAAACAACTGTTTGAGGGCAAGAAACCTATTCATGATCCTTATAGTACTAAAAGAACTATTCCTCAAAGAGATATAACTCAAACCTCTAGAATTTCTATCGAAGCTAGTGAGGTAGTACCTACTAATATTAACGCCTTAATCAATGATTTTTTCACTAGCTATTTAGCTTCTGGCTCAGATAAATCTCCACTTGCTTATTATGATGAGTATGCCAAGAAAAAGAAGTTTGATGTAAAGACTCTTAAACAGTTTAGTAAGACTACAATCAAAAAAGAGATAGAAAGACTTTCTAAAAGTAAGGATTTAGAAAAGTTCAAAGGTTATCAAAAGAAACTGTTAAGAGCTAAGTTTAAAGCATATGAATATGAAAGAGATCTTCAAGTAAAATTAGATCAAGCAGTCTTGTATTCCAATGGTGAGTATGTTGTCTTTACTAATCAGAGAATGTCTGATAAGTCTTTAAATACTCTTGGTACTGTAATGCAAGATTTATTTAAAGTTAATGACACTATTAAAGTTATGGATAGTACTAGGGTTCATACTATTATACCTAAAGGCGAACATATCTTTATAGATGGCTTTGTTCATAATAAGCAAATGCTAGATTTAAATCAAGTAGTAGCTGATACTCTAAGAGTAGATAGAACTTTAAGCTTAGCTAATGTATCTAAAGCTGATCAAGCTTTTATTCAAAAGCAAAATGAAATTGCTCCTGGGGCTATAAGAGAGCTGCAAGATCTAGTAAAAGCTTCTACTAAAGGTCTAAACTCTTCTGAAATGGTAGTGGCCTTAAACAAGCGAAAAGTTGGTGAGCTTAAAAATCTAGCAAAGAGACTAGGAATTGAAACTCACTATCTTCAAAAGTGGCACTATGCAGATGATTCTAGTCTTTCCACCGTATTACCTAATGATTTTAAAAAGAATTTGATAAATAATGCTATTCAAAAGGATATGACAACTTGGAATAAGACAATCAATAGAAAAAAAGCCAGTATCTTTAAACGAGCAAAATCTTTAGGTATAGATCCTGAAGCTCTTAAAAAAGAACTATCTAAGTTCTCTATTGGTGAGCGTGAAGCTAGACCTGAAGTTTTCGATAGATATTCTAAAACTCTTGATCTAATCTATAGAAATCTTAGTGAAACTAGAGTAGAAGCTCTAAAAGATCTTAAGCTAAAAGGAAATGTTAGTATCTCTGAGATTAAACGTCTTTTGAACAGAAATAAAGTGCGTAAATATAGAGATGCTGATGTAGCTAAACTTTACGAGTATCTTCATAAAGATGTTCCTGAGGGTGGCAAGTTACTTGAGAAGAATAAATATCTTAGAACTAACTTAACTAATCCTCTTGTGAACTTAGAGGGTAGATTAAAACAACGTGCCACTAATAAATTCATTAGTATGCTAGTTAATGAAGCTGCTACTACACGACCTACTAGAATTAGACCTTTTGATCCTAAAAGAGTAGAACAACTTTTATCTATCTTTTCTGATAAGGGCTTTAATAAGCTTGCAAAGCTTGTAGAAAATCCTCCAAGTGCTCTAGGAAAAAAAGGCGGTGAAGCTTTTACTCGAGCCATGTATGAAAAGTTTGGTGGTGAACAAGAGTTCACTAAATTACTAGGTAAATTTACAGGTGTGCCTGATGTAGACTACAGAGCTGCAAGACCATTTGAAGCTAATCCGGAGGCTGTATTTGGAGAGATAGGTGATGAACGTTTAGATAAAATAGCTAAAGAATCTTTAAACACCGGTAAAGTAACTGATACTGTTCCTGGAAATGAAGTTCTTGCTAGTGATATTAATAAGTATCTTGATGATCTACTAAGTAATCCTGAACTTAGTAAGAAAGAAAAAGAAAGAGCCCTACAACAGAAAATACTTGATGAGCTAGGTAGAACTAGAGGCTATGATGTTTATGAATATCAACTTGGAGAAAAGGCTATTAAAGTAGCTAAGTATCTTGAAAGTGGTAAGCCTTTAAATCTATCACAGCTAGGAGAATACATAGACCTAGCTAAAGAACTTGGTATTAATGTAGAGCACGAGGATCTTAAGAACGTTCATAAGAAAGTAAAAGAAAAGATTGAAAAAGTACTTGAGGTTCAGTTTGGTGGAAAAGTAGACTTAACCCGCAAAGCCGTCGGTGTAGGTATGAATAACTACCTATTTAAACAAACTGCCACTGCACCCGCTGCTGCTTTTGATGCTCTTGGCATTTCTGAACTTGGCTGGGCAAAAGACTTAGGAAATGGCAAGGTCGATTATGGTCAGTTAGTTAGGTATGCTGAGAATCCCGCCAATTTTCCAATTTTTGCTGGTAAAGGTGTCATGAAGAAATTTCATGAGACTATGAAAACTATAGGCGGACCACTTCATGAGGGCTGGTATACCAAGAGAGAACGCAATGCTGTAGATGAGTTTAGAAGAAACGATGTAATGGTATCACCTGCAGAAAGAGCCCAAGTTAAATATGACCTATTTGAATGGTATAAAAATAAACCTTTTGTTTCTAAGCCAGTTACTAGTGGATTTGGTCGTAGTGTATTCAAAGCAACAAAAGTATTTGAACAGAAATTTGATCCTAGAACTTTTAGTCTAGTAGATGATCCTCAATTAACTAAGGCCAAAAAGAATAGAGCTTTAGCATTTATGTATAAACATCCTGGATTTAAAAAGTTTCAAAAAGCCATGGTATCTAAAGCTATGGATAAGTTTAAATCTGAGCAGCTGAAGCAAATGCTAAGAAGTAATACTGAAGTAATTATTAAAGCCTATGCTGGAGAAAAGCTTGGTATAAAAGGAGACCAACTAGCTATACATACTAGAAGAACCTTAGAGCATATAGGTAATTTATTCCAATTTATAGAGCAACAAAAAAAGGCTGGTAATTGGGTAGTAGCTAACTCTTTAGAGTATGGCCTAGAAAAGACACTAAAAGATACTCAAAAAGCTTTAAGTAATAAGGGTTATTTTAGTGAAACTAATCAAAAGCTCATTGATAAGGTTTTAACTAATCCTACTGAGGTCAATAAAAAAGTATTATCTCATGCTGCCTCTAAACTTGGGGACTATGCACTTGAATATGCTGGTGCACATGGGGTAGAGATGCCTACTTATGGTATTGAGTATCCTAAGGGCGGGTTAGTCATAGAAGACTTAGTAGCTAGTGAAGCTAAGAAAAAATTACTTGGCTATGGCAAGGGCACTGGAGTACCTTTTAGAGGCATTACTGAGTATGAGTATGCTCATGGCATTGCAATGCCAAAGCTGTTTGAAGAGCTCAGTACTGTTAAAGACCCTATGAATTTATTAGAGAAGGCAGAAGCAGATGCATTTAAAAAGGATAGAAAGTTTGCTGATATGCAATTCTATCCAAAAGAGCCAAATGCTGTTAAACCTTTATCCATGTATCAAAAGCTTACTAGAGCTGCAGCAGCTGCTAAAGGTAAACCTTGGGTATCGCCAGTAAAACTTGTTAGTTTTAAAGAGCCCAAGGACATTATAACTAGTAGACCTTCAGTACCATTTACTGCAGAGCCTATGTATGGTTTTAATTCTATTCCAGTAGATTATGGTACTAAAACATTATTTGATATCAATGCAGTTAATTTCCAAAAAGCAGTTCCAGACTTTGTAGGTCATGAGAGACTTAGAAAAAAGTATTTAGATGTTTTGGAAAAATTGCCTGAAGAGAAAAAAGCTGAGTGGCTAAAACGCTACTTAAAACGTTTCAAAATGCTTAATCGCGGCGGTAAGATTCCCGGAAAAGGCACAAAAGACGAAGTACCGGCATTATTAACTAAAGGTGAAACAGTAGTTGATCGGAAAACATCAGAAAAACTTGGTATTCATTCTCAAGCAGACTACGAAAGATTCAAAGCTGCTGTACACGCTGGAAAAATCAATAAGTTTGCTGATGGTGGATGGGTAGAGTTTGCTAATATCTTAAGAGATGCAAATAAGCCAGAAGACTTTGCAAAAGCTAAAGAGCTATTTGATAATTTATCTGGTAATGATAAAACAGCAGCAGAACAATTGTTAGCTAGTAATGGAATGACTTATGACAGTCTTAAGAGTCAAGCCTCGGTATCTAGTCAAAGAAGAACTCAATCTACACCTAGACAGCCTAAGAATAGAACTAGTGCTGCAAAAATGACTATTAACATGGCTAGAGGATCTTTTAGAATAGATAAAAATGAGAATCCAAAATTTAACATTAACAAGATTGATACTTATCTAAATAGCGTTCAAGGTGCAGATATTCTAGCAAATTCCGGTAATGAAGTTTCTAAGAGAGCTGTAGAACGAGCTAAACGAAATATCTCTAAAGAATTTCTTAGTAATTATGGTCTTAATGAAACTATGTTAGCTGAAATTAGTAGTGGTACTCCATCTAAAGCTACAAAACGAGCTATAAAAGGTTTATCATTAGATCAAGTTACTCAGATCAAAAATATTGGAAAACAATTTGAAAAATTAAACCCAGAATTACATGCATTCACTCAGAATATAAAGACCTATAATAAACAATTTAATGCTTCTAAAAAGAGCAAGACTAAAATGCCTACTAAGTTTAAACTTGATAGAGATCTTTTAGCATCTAATGCTGAAATGCTTGGAGAGGCGTTTGGTATTAGTCCAGAGGAGTTTAAAAAGTTTGCTGGAGCTAGCAAGAAAAAGACTTTCAAACAGCTCAAGAAAATTATGGAGAATATTGACTATGCGAATCTTAAGCCTGAGACACAAACTAAATCAGTAGAAGCACTACAAGCTCAGAGCGATTCTTTAAGAGCCTTTAAGCGGCTGTCTGAGCAAAGCTATAAAACTGGTACAATGTTTAAAGAGCGGCAAGCTGTAGAAGCCTATGCAAGTCAAATTGAAAGAGCTTATTCACAAAGACGCCAAGCACAAGCAAGAATTGGTGAATTTGGTTCTTTGATGATGCAGAATGCAGCATTTATGGGCTCTTACGTAGCAATTGATGCAGTCTCTGGATTGTTCACTAAAACTATTGGATTCATGTCTGAATTTAGTGATGCTACAAAGAATCTCCAAGCAATTACTGGCGACACTACTGATGGCCTTAATATTATGGTTAAAGCCATTAAGAAAGTATCTACTGAGACTAAATTCTCAGCAGTAGAGATTGCTGACGCTGCTACCATCTTAGGCCAGGCTGGCTTCTCTGCTGTAGATATCCAAAAATCACTAGGCGGGGTTGTTAAATTAGCTACTGCTACTGGCTCTAAGCTTGAGGATGCAACTCAGATTCTTACCTCAGCATTGACTATCTGGGATAAACCACTGTCTGAGTCTAAGAAACTGGCCAATGAATTTACTGCAGCTATTAACCAATCTAAGCTAGATATTCAGTCTTTAACTGGAGCTATCCAATATACAGGTAACATTGCAGCTGCGGCTAAAATTCCAGTAGAAGATGTGTTAACAATGACAGCTCTATTAAAAGATGCTGGTATTAAACGAGCTTCTACTCTTGGTACTGGTCAGCGTCTGTTATACTCTGATATTAGTGCTCCGTCTAAAAAGTTTGTTGAGTCTTTAAAAGACGCAGGTATTACTCTTGCGGAGTTTACAAAGACCTTTGATGAGCAAGGTATTCTTGGGGCATTAAAACTGATGAAAGATGCGGGCTATGGCATGGCTCAAGCATCAAAAGGTATGGAGCTTCGTGAGAAAGCCACTTATTTGGCTGCTATCAATCAGCTTGAAAAAGCCCCTATGTTTAGAGCTGGTATTGTAGGTACCAGTGCGGCTGATATTGCTAACACTGTTCAGATGGAAGGACTTGGGAATTCCTTTAAGAACATGCTGAACTCTTGGCAAATTTCTATGAATGATATTGTAGGTGGGCTAGAGAAACCCTTAGTAGATTTAACTAAGGCACTTACTATAGCACAGAAAAATAGAAGTCAAGATCAGAGTATATTTACCAATAACTTTACTTTAGAAGACAAGCTAAGACCAGATAAAAGTGCAAGCCCATTAATTCTTGGTGGAGTCACGGCTGCAGCGATGATGGCTGCAGTCGGTATTGGACCTAAGAGATTAGGAGCTATTGCTCTAGAGTCTGGCAAACAACTTGGTAAAATGATTGGTGAATCCAAATTTTTACCTGAAGGAATTAAGCATGGCTTAACAGCTACATTACCTGGGGCTATTGGTACATTAGAAAGGTATTCTGAAAAAATAGGGGGTAAAAGAGTATTATCAGCCGTAGGTAAACATGCTGGAGGCTTAGCCTATGGAGCCGCTTCAGCTTATCTTGCTCCTGAAGGTAGTAAGATGGATGCTACTATGAGTGCCTTTATGCAGTATGCTGGATATATGGGAGGTACTAAGTTTGCAGACAGAGTAGCTATAAAAACTTTAGGTTGGGATCCTAAAGCATTTAAGTCTAGACTACTAAGAGGTGGAGCTGGTATTGGAGCTGCTTTATTGCTAGATCAGTTAACTTCTTCTGGAAGAAATTCTGAAGATGGTATGAGTAGAGGCACAGCTGCCTTGACTACTGGTCTCACTGCTGCAGCTATGACTCCAGGTGGACCTTTTGTTAGAGCTTTAGCTGGGCTAGCAGTAGGTGGACTATCTTACTTATCTACAGCTGAAGCACCTACTATAGGTGTTACTAAGGCACTCCAAGTACTAACTAATGATGCTAAGGCCCTTTCAGCTGAGTTAAATACTTTAGGAAAGTCAGCAACATCTATTAGTGATCTTTCTAATTATGCTTTAAGATATTCTCCAAATGCCAGTTTTGCTGAGAAGCAAAGTAAGGTAGCTGCTACAGTTGAAGAATTTGCTGCGGTTGGTGATAATCTTAAAAACTTGGAAAAAGTCTTATCTTCTTATGGCGGTGGGTTTGCTGGATTTAACTTTGGATCTAGATTTACTACTAGAGACATTAATGCTGGAATCTTTACTGTTCAAAAGTTTGTAGCTGATGGAGCTACAATAAAATCAGTAGATTTTACTGGTAAATTTAATACCGCTGCTGAGGCTGCAGCTTTCTCTTTACGCTCTGCTCAAACAGCTGCTTATAATGCCCTATCTGCTCCTGGTGGTGCCTATGAAACTAAATTTAATGAGCTAAAAAGTAAAGAGTTTACAAAGTATAAAGAAAAATTAGAAGGAGCTAAGACATTTGAAGAAAGAGCTCAAGTATACCAAAGAGAAGTTATTCAGCCTCTTTTTGATCTATTTAGAAACGCTCCTTCTGTAGGAATGAGAAATAAGCAAGGCTTTTGGTCTATACTTATGAGTGCTGGTATGCAGTTAAGGTCTCAAACTCCAGAAGAAGAGCGCTATAGAATTGATAATATGATAGATAGATACGAGAAGCAGTTTAAGGCTATGACAGAAGTAGCTTCTCTAAATGCCCAAACTTCGGCTCAAGTATTAGAAATAGCCAAACAAAGAATTGGCCAAGGCCAAGCAGCCTTTGATGCTTATTTCAAGAAGAATAAGCAAGGTGAATATCTTAAGTCTACTAGAATAGACATGGAAGCCTACCGGCAGTTTAAGAGTAAAGAAGTCGGCTTAGACCATATGCTGGATAAGATTAATGAGAAGGCTCTAAAACTTAATAAAATAAATACGACTGCAGTTAACTTAACTAGAACCATGAGTGTTCAAGCTGCTGAGGCTATGAAAGGTTCGATAGTTACTTTAGGACCTGATCTATTTAATGTAGCGATTCAAACAGCTACTGAGCTTATGCCAGTACTAGATAACCTTACTAAGAATATTAGAACTAATATTTCTAAGTTGGGTGACTTACAAGGTGTTTCAGCTGCATCATACCTTAGAGGACATAAAAACTTTACCTTAATTGATGAGAAGGCTTTTGAAAAATACGTAACTTCAAAAGGTAAAGATCTAGATAATAAAGAATTAGCTAAGTTGCAAGTAACTGGAGAAAATCTAGTAAATATTTCTGGGTATAGAGCTAGTACGACAGTTGGTACACAACTATTAGACATCTACAAAAGAAATGAAGCTAGGACTAATGCTATAGTAGATAAGGTTCTTAGAATGGCTTCACCAGCTGAGGCTCAAGATATCACTCAGTATAGAATGAGAAAAGGCCTTGATAGAACTATGCAAGGTTTAGGCTTTGCTGGATATAATGAATTTAGAATAGCTCAGTCTCAGGTTAATCCTATGACTGCTAGTATAGAACAAATAAAATCTCTAGCTAAGCCTTCTATGATTAGAAGCATGGAGATGAAAAAACAATTTGCTATAGATCAAATTCATACTAATGAAATTTATGCTGAAAAAATGGCCTATAAGCAAGCGGATATTAGTAAGCGTGAACTAGGTATATCTATAGATCAAAAAGTCGCTGCCATGGCTCGCCAGGATAATTTTAATAGAATGATGGCTAAAAGATCCTTTGAATTTAATAAGCAACAGTTACTGCAAACTACAGCTTGGAAAGCTGAAGATCTTTATCAAAATTATGACTATGCACTTGAAGATATTAGTAAAAACTATTCAAGAGCTATAGACAATATTAATACTGGATATGAAAGAGCTGTAGCTAAGATCCAAAGAAGCGCTGAATATTCCAGAGAAAGTGCTCAGATTCATGCTGATAGAGCTAGAAGAGATGCTAAGATTAGATATGAAAGACAAATTGAAGATATAGGGATCAAAGCAGCTAGACAAAGAGAAGCTGCTCAGATAAATTACAGTAGACAAGTGGCGGATATTGCAAGACAAGGTGCCTATCAAAGAGAAGCCATCATTAGAAGATCGGCTTACCAAGAGCAAAGAGCTAGACTTAATTTTGCTCGTGGTTTAGAAGATCTAAATAGGGCTATAAATAGACGCATAGAAGATATGAAAGAAGGTAAAGACTTTCAACGAGAAGATGCTTTACTTAAGTATCAAAGAGCTGTAGCTAAAGCACAGCGTAGCTACCAAGATACTCTTAATGCTATACATAGAAACTATCAAAGAAATATTGAAGCCATAGAGCGAAGTAGACAAGATACTATAAATGCTTTCAATAGATCTTTAGAGCGTCCTCAAGTTATAACTCTTGACCCAGGTAAGCTGGATATTATTGCCAATGCAATAAACGATTGGTCTTTAGCATTAGATGCTCATAAAGCGGCATTGGCGGCTAATACTACTGCAATAAAACAAAATTCAGCACTACAAAAAGCCAAAGAAAATATTGTAGCAGAAGCTTATAAAGATGCTTATAAGAAAGTCGGTGGAAAAGTTTATGATGAAAACGGCAATATTAATGCTGATTTCACTAAAGCATATCAAGATTATTTGAATAATAACTCTGAAAAATTAATTGATACTGTTCTTGAAAACGCCCTAAATAGAGCTTTTGCTGGAATAGGATTTAATATTGATCAAGCTTTAAATAATCCAGCTTACTTAGCCAATATGGTAGCTAATCCAATGCCAGCTATGACCACTGCTGGAGCATTAACTGGAAGTGGATTAACTGGAAATCAAGCTGCACAAGCACTTTATGGCATTAAAGCTAATGAGGTTAGAATTTCTACAACTACTGGTGTTATCTTAGAAGCTCAAGGAGGTATGGAAGGAGCCTTATACGATCTTGAGACTGCTATGATAAACTTTGATATAAAGATTAGAGAAGCTGGTATTAATTTAAATCAAGCTTTAGAAGATGCAGCGATTAATCTTCAAATTACACTGAGAGAACTTGCTATTAGCTATCAGCAAGCATTAGAAGATATTAACAGAGTATTTGCTGAGCAGTCTGATCAACTCTCTAAACAACGAGAAAGAGGTTTAGAAGATTTACATTTAAGACTTCAGCGACAACTAGAAGATATTGCTATAAGCAGACAGCAAGCACTGTCTGAGTTATCTATAAGCTTAGGACAGGCATTTGAGCAAGCTAGAATTAGTTATCAAAGAGCACTAGAAGACATTGCTAGAAATGAGCAGCAAGCAATGGAAGACGCCAGAAGAAACTATGAGCGTTCAATGGAGGATATAAATAGAGGTCTTAAGGATGCTTTTGATGATATAACTAGAAATATGAATAATGCTATAAATGAAGCTGGAATTGGAAGAACTCAAGCCATAGAAGATGCCACTCTTAGAATGAAACAAAATATAGAAGATGCAGGAGAATCTTTACGAAGAAACTTACAAGCAGTAGATGATAGCTATCAAAGAAACTTACAAGTAATGACGGATCAGTTAAATCAACTGTTAGATAATATGTCTCTTAAGTTTCAGTTTAATTACGATGAACTTATGATTCAAATGGAAGAAATGAAAGGTAAGATAGATAGAAATTTACAAGATACTGTTGATAATATTCATGAAAAATCTACAGAAGCTATTAATAACCTGAATACTCAGTTTGATAATATGTGGCGTCAATGGATAGAGACTGCTAGAACTAAAGGCCAAGAAGCAATAGACGCTTTAAGAGAAAGCTTTAGTGCTAAAACTTGGGATACAGCTGTTATGCTGCAGAATCTACAGTCCCAGTTAGATAATGTTTGGCGGAATCTTAAAGTAGATGCTGATGCTATAGTCCAGCAAGTAGCAGCTGGAATGAAGGCAGCATTTAGTGGTGCTGCTATGAAGCAGATAGAGGCTCAGTTAGGTAAAGATGTTTCTGATCTTGTTAGAAAAGGTCTTAAAGTAACAAACGTAGATACTAAAGAACTTAAGAAAAATATTGAAACCGCTCTTGATAATCTATTTAAGAAAGAACTCGCTCAGTCTACTAAAGCGACTGCTGAAGCTCTTGTAGAACCTGTAGCAATGCTTACTGAACAGACTACTAAAGCTGGTCAAGCTATGGTTCAAGGCTCTACTCAAGTAACACAAGGAGCACAGCAATTAAAGCAAGCAGGCGAGAGTTTAAAAGGTAGTGGTGAGAATTTAAAAAGAGGAGCTGAGGATTTAAAACAAGCTGGACCTAATTTAGTTCAAGGCGGGGCGTATCTAAAAGTAGCTGGAGAAACACTAATACAGGCTGGAGATCCACTTGAAGCAGCAGGTAATAGCTTGATTCAAACAGCTCCATTAGTAATATCTGGAACTCAGCAGATGGCAGTTGCATTGTCGATGCTTGCTGGGTCTATACCTCCATTGATTAATGCAGTAGTTATCGCTGCACAGCAAGCTAAAGCTCAGCTAAATCAAGCTAGCAGCGGCTATTCTACTGGAGGCCTAATTCCTGGGTATGGTGGCGGGGATATTGTTTATGCTATGCTTGAGCCTGGAGAATTTGTAGTAAGGAAAGAGGTAGTTAGAGCTAAAGGTGAAGACTACTTTAATAGACTAAACTATGGGGTTGAAAATGTTCAACCTGTTACAATTCAAACTACAAGTTCACCAAATATACCTGGACAGGGTATCAATGTGAACATTGGAGTACAAGCGAATGTTGGAGTAGATGCTATTAAAGAAAATATAGAGGTTATCGCAGATGGAGTTAGAAAAGTCTTTGAGGAGTATGCCTAATGTTTTTAATAACTAAGTATCTTTATAATGGGCTAGCTTTTAAAGAATATTCTGGAATAGTACCAACCATGGTAAATTTAGACGTGATACCAGTAAAAGTAAATATTCCTAAAACTACTTGGAAATTATCTTATGATTATGTAAAGAAGGATTTAAAAAACTACATAGAGGAAGCTCTATATGAAAACTATAATGATCTTTATTTAGACCCGACTATTGGACCAGCTTTTTATATTCATAAGTATATAGACCTGCTATCAAATGTCAAATACTACATGACTTATATTCATGAATATGCTTTTTATCAAAAACCAGTAAATAGGCAAATAAACTATATAGAAGATGGTACTAATCACGTACTGGATGGAGGACTAGTTATTCCTAATGATCTAGATGGAACAACTGTATTAGAGCTTGATTTTTATCCATTTCCTAGAAAAGTTTTTATGCCAAAAAACTCATTAGATGTTACTCATAAAGCTAATGGGCTATTTGGTATTAGACTTGAGCTAGAAGACATTGCTAAACCTCTTGATCTTGCTAATATATTCATAATTGGGAAAAGTCATGCTGGTACTTCTGAACTTTGCTAATAAATTTAAGCTAGCCAATTACTACATAGATGGGGCTACTTATGTATCTTCATTAAAAGTAAATAACTTCAACTCAAAAAAAGCTTTAGCCATAGACTCAATATCATTTAATTTACATACTGAGGTATTTGATAGTATAGGAGAGTCTTTAGCTTATATATGTTATAATACTCTAGTAGATGTATATCTTGATGAGCAAAAGGTTATGCAAGGCTATGTAGATAAGCTTGCTACAAGTTCTACTACTAATGTACGACTCACATTGAGATCTCTAGTTGCCTTGCATAGTAAATTAACTATATCTCCTCAAATAGAAAATACTTGTCAAAATCAAGTTTATTCCTATATGTGTGGACTAAATAAAAATGACTTTGCTTGTGAATTTACCAATGTTACTATTGATTGTTTTACTGGCCTAGTAACACTAGATATAGATGGAGTTGCTGGTACAGCTTCTTTAGGCGGTAGTCCTAGCGCTACTTTTCCTAGAGCTGCAACTACTGCCCCTATAAATAATCCTTTATTCTTAAAAAAGGAAAACTGGTGGAATGCTTTTGTTATTTTAAATGATGTCTATAGAGCAACAGTTGTAAATGTATCTGAAAGTGCTATAACTCTTGATATAAATCATTTAGAAGCCACAGTGACTGCTAGTAACGTTAAAGTGTACCTAAAATGTGATAAAACTTATGGTACTTGCTATAAACGGTTTAGTAATACTAAAAACTTTTGGGGCTTTCCTAATAATGGTAACAAGATTCAAACTCTTGATATATTCAGTGCAAGCAGTCTAGAGTACTGTGGTGCTGATTACTCTGATCAAGAATTTGAATACTGTGATACTGACTTTAATATATTTGGAGTGAATATCAATGAATGATGATAGACTAGATAGCTTTATATCAGCTCAGAACTTTTGTACAGGCTCAATGTCTGATTATACAAACTGTATAGCCAATAATATGCGATTCACTGAGTTTACAGATGATGAATTTCAGCCAAGTGATTACGTTGAGATTCCTATTAAATCTAGACCTCTTAAAGTATTATCTGGTGAGACTTATGTAGACTGCGTACCTATTGCTATTGCTAATGTACTTACTAGAGTCATGCAGACAAATAGCTATGGCGTTGTCAGTTTTAGATGTTCAGAAGTATTTAACAGACCAAGACTACCATTACCAACTTTACAGGATCTTGGAATTTCTCCTGTCGATATCGTCAATATTATTGGCGTCCCACCTCCATCTACAGATGATAATAGTAATACTCTCTTGTTTGAAGGAATTCCTATTAGTGATGGTACTGATATTATAGACTATATGTTTAATGTTTTAAACCTATTAATAGGCTATTTTACCTCAGTTAGTTTAATAGTGTCTAAAAATGCTCAAATAAAAAGTATCATTTTAAATATGTATGATTATTATGATCTTCCAGATTTAGCCACTGAGGTATTAGATGAGTCTGAAAGGTCATTTAGAATTTTCAGCAAGCTTATTGAAAATTTAGACCCACTGTTAAATCACTCTGATACTACCTTGGTAGAGATATACGATGCTTTAAACTATTCAATTAGGCAGTGTGAGAGCAATCTAGCTAGCATAAGAGAAACTATAGAAGACGATATTTATACTCCTATAGTATCTAGTATAAATGACAATACGGATTTTACTACTTATGACTTTGATATTACTGATGAAGTAGTAGACACTATACTAGTGCTAGAACATGAAAACTTTCCTATTATAATGGCATATTCAATGCATTCTAAATATCTAGCCGCAGTTTATGGTCAGCCTCCAGTTTATCCAAAAGAAGATCAATTAGTTGGAGAAAAATTAATAGACATCATCAGTGGCGAATTAAATATTGTATTAAGTGAAACTTTTAAATTTTTAGACACTTTATATGGTGTAAAAAATAAGGGTCTAGTACCACTTAAACAGTATGAACTAATATTTAACCTAATCAAAGCATATCAAACTACGTTTATAGATTTACCAAGATCATTAATAAATGGTACAGACTCTAGATATTTTGAACTATTAGACGCAGTGGAGTCTTTACTTAATACTATGACATATGGATCTTTAATTAGCGATCTTGAAAATCTAGATGAAACTACTACTTATAATGATACGCTTGACGATTATTATAATACTATTGGAAATAGCTCAAAAATTGCCTTGTATCACATGATTACTAAACAACAAGAACTTTATAATACCCCAATAGATCAATTAACCGAGGTTAATTTAGGAGGAGATTTTAAAGACTCAGGAGAGTTTTATTACGCTGATATAGCTTACGCTGTAGGATTTACTAAGCTTACTGATATAAAGTCCATTCAAATTGATGATGAGTATTATGAATTTGATGCTGTATTAGACGACGATGGAAATCCAGTTCAAGGAGTTTCAGAGGCAGGTTGTACTAGATATACTTTTCTAAGGCATGTACTGCCAACTTATGATGTTAAAATAGAAATGTATGTATATGCTGGAACTGCTCTTCAGCCCTATTGTCCTACTATTAATAAGTATCACAATTTTCTAACCTCAAAATACTATGGGATGTTTACAAAACAAGATGGTGAAGAAATGGGCTTATATGTTTATAAAGGTTATAAGCCAATGACAGGTGAAGTAGAGGAGGTTATTCAATTAGGAAAACTAGATTTTAATTCTATAAATCTTAATGACCCATCTCTAGATAAGTCCTCTTATAAAGCCTTTTTACAGATTGAAACTAAAAATTTAACTAATGCGTCATCTATAAATGGCAAGCCATTGTCAACTGATGATTTTAAATATTATATGGCGAGTAAAATTGTAGATGAGGATCAAGTAAGTAATTACCCAGGAATGGCAATTATTGAGTTTAAAAATTTTCCATTAGGTACTAGTATGGCTTTCCCAAAAATAAAACTTCATGTAAAATGTGAAGAACCTATAGTAGAGGTGTAATATGGACTTAAATTTATTATCTAGTGCTAGAAATAAGTTTTTTTCAGACTTTGAGTCATATAAAATTCCAGAAGCTATAGAATGTCCAGATATACCTTATGGAGTAGAGTTACCATTAAAAACTTATAAGAATCTAGTTAGCTATATATCTGGTATTTTTTCTTACGAGCCAGTTTATATGGATAGAATAAAGTTTATTCCTATGAATTCTCCAATAGTATACGAAGTTATTGACTATAAAGGCTTTATGGAAAAAACTAAGCTAAATAACAAGCTTAGTTTTTATTTTCAAAGTACCGATTTCGCGCATAAAGTGCCACTAAAATTTAGTGATAAAATGCTTTTAGGCGGGAGTAATACATATAAACCTTTTGATAGTTCAGGTATACGAGCTGTTAGTTCCTATATTACAGCAAATATTGATGAGATTAAAGAACTAAGTGATAGATACTTTAAACAGCGTAATCTAAGAGGCGTAGTAGCTTTTCATTGGATTTCACTATTACCTAAGGGCTATACTTTTTATATATCTGATAGGGACTTTTATATCACTGTGATTTCATTTAGGAATCTAAAAGATGTTGGCTATGACTATATAGGATTGCTTTATGTTAAACTATGACCATATCTTTAACACAGACATAAATTACCCGTATCATGTGCACTATATAGAAAGTGATACTTCGACTGTATCTATCAACGTTAATGGCATTTTTAGAGGCTATTTTAAACCAACTAGAGGCTCTAGTTACTCGTTTTCTAAATATACTTACATGCCATATAGCCTATTAGAGTATATAGTAGTTGGCTCTAGACAAATCTATAGCCGAGCTTTGAGTAAAAGTATTTTCAAAGATACATTGATAAAATATATTAGAAATTCTTCTACTGGAAACTTTCTTAGTAGAAATAACGAAACTGGAAATTACTATTGGCATCCAGTTGAACGAACAAACTTTTATTTCAATCCATTTTACTTTAGGTCTTCATATCTATGGCAAATTACTATAGGTTATATACCATCTAAGGAATTAACTACTGATATTTTTTCTTATGATGCAATAGTATCTTTAGTAACCCCAAAAATCATAGACTTAGATACAGCTGAATGGCAAGGAGAGTTAGAAATTCCTGATATTCCACCTTTAGCTTATGAGCCTTATAAAGAACAAACAACTGGAATTTTAGTAACAAGAAATGTAGATTATTTTATTGAGGAACTTCAAGATTTAAAAAATGGAGACCTAGTATCTATATCAAATGGAAAACAAAAGATTGAAGTAACTGTAGAAAATTGTAGTACCTCAGCTACATATCCTGCAGTCACTACTACTGATCGTCCAATTGCTCATGTACCAATAGAAATAATCAATCCAAATAAAAAGATTGTGTACTCAAAGAGTCTTGCACCAGGTGACCAAAGAGCTGTAGATATAACATTATATGATAATGAAATCCATTTCTTAGTACAAAGGACTTAATCATGCCAATGTCTTCATATTTACGGGAAAAGTTAGCTCAGCATACTTTTGCTCAAACTGCCTATACTATGCCCACTAATGTGTACCTAGCAGCTTTCACTCAGCCACTAAATACTACCTCAGGTATTACTGATGAGGTATCTGGTGGTGGCTATTCTAGAGTTGATATTACTGGCTTACTAGATGAATCAGATGGGGTTATTACTAATAATGATTTAATAAAATTTAACGTGGCTACAGCTGATTGGGGAGATATATATGCTCTAGCTGTAATGGATTCTATAAGTGGTAGTAACATTTTAATCTATTCTAATCTTGATACACCAGTTACTATTAATACTTCCAGTGTTTTAGGGTTCTTTGCTGGAGACTTTGTAACTACCTTCAGATAGTGAGTAAAAAATGGCCTCTTATTACTTTGCCTTAGGGTATATTAAGCTTGGATATACTGAATGTGCAAAGTATACTGTCCCTGGCTACACTACTCCAGGTTACTATGATAATTGTGACTCATGTATTGCATATACCTCTCCAGGTTATATAGCTCCAGGATACTATGATAGTTGTATTACTTGTGAGGCCTATACAACTCCAGGCTATGTAGTCACAGGTTATTATGATAGCTGTGGAGCCTGTATAACTTATACAAGCCCTGGGTATATAACCCCAGGATACTACGATAGTTGTGAAACTCAAGGTTTAACTAAGTATACTAGGTTTAACGCTGACTTAAAAGTCACTGAGACTATTAATGCTAGTACTCTACCCGGTTTTTACGCCGAAAATACAGCTGAAATTACCAAGCTTATTACTAGAGCTATCAGGCCTACAGTCTTCAATACTGAAGTAACTGCTACTACTGATTTAGAGCTGCAAGGCTTAAAATTTGTTACTATTAGTGAACAAGCTATAGTAGAGACTGATTTTTCTCCATCATATTATAGAACTGATATAAAATTTATTGAAACTCTAGAGGCTACTACAAATTGGAAGCCTAGTAACTTATCTACAGATAATCTAGTAAATATAGTTAATGAACTAAAACAATGCTGTCTTAATCTATCTAGTAGAGTAGAAGCTATTGAAAAAGACTACTTAATTGCAAAAGATATAGAACCATTATTCTCAGAACGGGAGGTACACTACGATGTACAGTGGCCAGGAAATAGTTAGTCAAGAGCAATGTAAAATAATCTATGCTGAGTTCTTTGAAGGCGTAGAGTGCTATAATGCTTCCAAAAGGATTCTTAGACTAAATCTAAAAGATTGGATTGAGTATACCTATGACGCTGCAACTAATACCTTAACTACTAAGTATTTTATAATTAGACCAGTTATATTTAGTGGTAGATTGGATAGATATATAGATGTTATTATTCCAGAAAATATAACCGGTCTTGAGATAACTATGACAGCTGATATCTATTCTAAAAAAAGAATAATGCCACTAGATTATATACCTTTCTGTAAAGACTATTCTCCTTATACATGTAATGAACTACTATGTAGTTTTATATACGCTTTATGCAGTAATCCTGGTAATTTAACTATTCAATTAACTCTAGATGCTGAGCCAGAAATACTAGGTACAAAATTATATATCTCTTCTAAGTCTAATAATACTGAGCCTATATCTATAACATTTTTTAATGGAACTAACGAAGAAGTTGCCTTATCTACACCAGTAGTTACCACTGAAACAGTTCAAGAAGAATATTTTGAGTATGTGCAATCTTCAGATACTGTAGAACGTAAAACTAGAAATATATCTGTATTACAATTGCAGTTTAATGGCCTGAGTGTTCAAGATTATAGAATTACTGGAAGCTGTACTGCTGGAGCTCCTATAAGATCATGTTATGCGGACTGTTTAATAGACCCAGCTGGACTAGAAACTATTTGTTTTAATAGCCCAAATGAACTTAGACTTACTAGTGCAGTTTCAAATATTATTAATAATGGTGATGGCACATATACCTTAGGTACTAGTAAGTTTTCTTTTGACAGAGACATCAGCTTAATTAGGCAAGAAACTAGTGGTTCAAAAACTTTATACTATTTTCCTGTTGCTCTAAAGTTACAGTTATTAGAACCCTATGAAGCCATATTTGATATTCATGCGTGTTCTGATTATTTTGATCCTGGTGAAGGAGGCGGGGGTTCTATTATTACCATTGACTATACATACGCTTATGTAGAAATAGAGCAAGATTTAAACAACTTATCTGATATCAAGTATAAACTAGTAATCATAAGTACCAGAAAAATAGAGAATTTACTTGATAATCACGAATTTTATTTTATATCTAAAACTAATGGAGAACTATATAGACTATGGTTCACTCCTTCTCAATTTACTTCAGTAGGTTCTAGTTCATTCTATACCCATACTACTTATATATCTTGTGAAACTAGTGAAGTTGTATACTCAGTTCACAAGGAACTTAATCCTACAGACTATGACTATTATGATACTTACTTAGCTAGAGCTCAGTTAATCGGATTGCCTTATTATGTATTTGGATTTAAGTGGGATAATAATGCCTGTGATTATACTACAGATCTTGATGTTTTAAATGACCTAGTTCCAGACTGTGCGCACTGGGAAAAAGACGATACCTACACGTATCTAGTATTAGATACTGGTGATAATCAAATTTGTACTTGTAGAGGTATAATGAATTTGCCCCAGTATACAAATGCTTGTGAACAAGATAACTTGATATTACCATTTGGGCAGTACCCATCTTTAGGCTTAGTATCTAATCAATATGGCATGTATGTTGAACCTATAGTTGCTACTTCTGAATTTCTCTATGTATCTGGTGCTGATGTTTACATGGCTATAAAAGTTGTAGGTTTTGAGAACCATTATTATTACATACAGGGTTTTAATATAGATTCTATATGTCAAACAATAGCAATAGTTGCATTAGATGGTACTCAATATACTATTTCACCAATGGCTATGGTATTGCTTGATAGTTTTGGAATACCACCAGAGTATATAAAAAATGGTACACTAGATCAATCTATATTTAGCAGTGATCTTGCCTATGAGATAAATGGAGAAAAAGCTTTTAATGGTACAGTGTATGAAGCTCAAGGTTTTGACTTTAAAATTCCTTTTACTCAGTTTAATCTACTAGTTTTTGATACTAGTGGAATAACCTATGACTGGAGTAAATTTAACGACTGTAAGTGGGTAAGAGCAGTTCAGTGGGCTGATGGGGGTTTAAAACCTTATAGCTTAAAGAATAATGATATATCTAAGTCTGATGAGTTAATGAAGTTTGGCTATGAATATTGTAAAGCTACTGTTCGTTTAAATATTTATAACTCAAATATTAGATTTATAGCGTCTAGTGTACCATTAGAAGATTATATTATACCACCTTCATTTAATGACAAGTATAGTGCATTTGTTGATAAGCTAAGACTTAGTATAGCTAAAGAAGATGCTACTTCAGCTCAAGTATATAATAAAGGAGCAATGACATATGGAAAAATTTTAAAAAGTACCTTTAAACAAATTAGATTAGACCACTCGTTTCAGACTGCCAATGACAATGAGACTGCCACAAATTGGCCACTACTTTAATATATCAAAATTAAGGAGTATGAAATGGCATTAGTGTTACGAAATGTAAAAGGCTCAGAGTTAACTTTTGATGAAATGGATGGTAACTTAGTCTATCTTGATGGAAAAAGGCTAATTAAGGATAGAGCACCTACAGCTACAGACGATACTACTACTGGTATTTTTGTTAGATCTTGGTGGGAAGATACTACTACTGGAACTATGTATGTTTGTACTGATAATACAGAAGGAGCAGCCGTTTGGGAAGTACTTCAGTTTGGTGAAGCAAATGAATTAGCTTATGATGAACTTTTAGACTGCTACTACTTAAAACGTAGTCCTAATTCTAAAGTAGAGAATGGGATAGTATTAGCAAAAGACTCAACTTTAGAAACACTAGGATCATCAACTAGAACTGAAGTAGGTCTAATGAATCAAGCTGATCCTACTACGGTAAAAAACTTCGATTTGATTGGTACAGTGCAGTATAACAAGACTTCTGAAGCCTATGTTACAGGTAATAAGGCTTATTTTGCTACTAAGCCAGCAGCAAAAGATGTATATATAGATAGTTTTGATGACAAAGCCGCTACTATAGATTATGTAGTGCTAAATTCAGACGGTACAGTCAAGCGTCAACAAACAGTAAGTTTCGCTGCCCGTAGTGATATATTTTCAGTGAGACCTTGGGAAGAAAATGTATTATCCGTAGTAGGTACTACCGTGGCAATATATCCACTAAGTGCTTCTGGAATTATTTCTAGTGATATAGTTCTTATTCAAAACTATGATTCTGATACACCGTCTACTACAACTATTACTGATGTAATTACACCTGATGAAATAATCTCAGTTACTCCGTATAGCTCTGGCTTTAGAATATTATACGTAAATAGCTCAACTCATAATCTTGTAGTTAGAACTCATAACATTACTGATAATACGTATATTGAAAACGAAGTTTCAAAGGGTCAACTAGGTAATTACGTTATTAATACTAATAAATATAGTAATACTATTATAGGAGACTTAGTTCATTATGCTGATAACTCTATATTTGATACCAATAGTGGTTATGCCTTTTATACTGATCTTTCATTGCAAGTTCTTCCAAGATTTCATGCAGTAGCTTGTGATAGTAACGGTAATCTTTCTTATGATTATACTAAAGGAGATACTTTATTTATACTTAAACAAGACTATGAAATATTTTCCATAGTTAGCTTGCAACAAAATAGCCAACATGCTTCAGTTTTAGAGGTAGTAGAAGAAAAAGTCGTAGGCAGGTACGACTATGAAACAACAAATGCTGACTGGATTGAATCCGTTAACTTCAGAATCATTGACACACAACTTATAGTTCAAATAGTCTGGTACGATAGCACTAATACCGCTTTTGTAGATACGTATTATTGTTCAGTTAATATGCGCCAAAAAACTCCTGTAGTTCATGTAACAAACAGACCTCAAGTATTTAAAGGTGGAAATATAGAAGTAACATCAGATGATTGTGGGATTCGAGTTGCTAGTGATATACTCTATAAAGTTACTCCTTTTGGGACTTCAAAAATAACTGACTCTACTTATGCAGATAATCTCGGCTTACCCTCAGATACTAGTAATAAAGGAGAGTTAATCCTTGGAGAACACGGAGGTAAACTTGTATTTTTAGACGAAAACTTAAATGTTGTTGTAACTTTACCATATAGTATAGATATGTCAGCTATTATTGGCTCTGGTTTAGGAAGCACTTTGCCTAAAATAGTAGTATATCATAAATCCCAGTTTAAACTTTTAACTCTTGCCCAATCTTATGAAAGTTCTACTTTTATACTATCTTCTACTTTTTCTCTAAATCTCTACCTTAGAGAAGTATTAACTGAGTTATTTAACTTTGGTACTACTACTGGCTTATACACTTCTAGTATAGATGAACAGCTTACAAATATATCAGAAACTGCTAATGACTTAATATTTGTGCCTTCTATAGCCTATGCTAAGAATAGTCCAAAATTATCTAGACTACAAATAATAGATACAAGCACTAGTTCAAATTACTCTGAACCATTAACTGAAGCAAGCTTAGCTAGTATAAATAGAATAGATACCATTATGCCAACGGCAATGAGCCTTAAAGCTGAAAACTTAGCTCCAGGAAATTCTGATGCTTTAGTTTATAGTAGATGTGGAATTACTGATCCAAATGGTTCTAGAATCCTTGATTTAGACTATTCACTGCAATTAGGCTTTGATGTTTTTGATGGCAAGCACATAAGTGTATCAGGATATATTGAAGATAGTTCATTTGTACTAGGAGGCACAGATAAACTGAACAGAGGTTTAGAATTTAAACCAATTGATAACGCACCAGCATTCTCTGGTACAGAACTACCACCTTTTCAACTAGGAGATATATTTCCATTAAATACGGATAGCGATGCATATATGGATGCATTTAGAAACTATTTTACAATTCTTGCTTTTAAAACCTCATCTAGGACACTAGGACTACTACAGTTTACTCTTTCAGATGGAAGTGCTCCAAGTGAAACTTCTATCTTTTCTAGTCTCACTGCGCAAAATTTCCAAAGCTTTCAGTACCAAAGTACTCTTTTTAGTGCTGGCTTTAACAGACTGTATAATATATTCTTGTCCTGGATTAAAATTGGAGAAATTAGCTTAGCTCAATATACCACAGCTAATTCTGTGTATATTTTTCCTGAGTTTAAAGTATTGAATTCTCATGGTCTTTTAGGCTATCATAAAACTTATAGTATGTCTATAAATGTATGTGGTATTGCTTTAGGAGACACATTAAGTAATAGGGTACTTCTAAACCACCCTGCAACAGGTAATGCGGGGAATGCACCTGGGGACTTTTCATATGGTACAGTAACAATAAATAGTTCTGCTATCCCAACTTACTTGTCTTCTGGTGGAGATGATAGTGAATATAGTGGAGGTGGTGGTCCCTCCTAACTATATATCACCATGAGTGATATATACCAATTGAATATCCTGCCGCTGCAGGATGTCCAATAATCTTTTTTCTTTCTCTGCATCAAAACTTGCTGCAATCTCATCAAGAAGCATAGTGTTAAATTTCCCAATTCTAGAAATTTTAGCAATAGCTAATCTCAATGCAAAGTTAATAGCATCTTGTTCACTACCACTGTAGTAATCATACCCAGCAATGCTGTAGTCATTGTTAATCTCAATTTCCTCATACTTTTCATCAGTGAGATATGCTACTATCCCAGATACAGTTTTCTGAAGAAGAGGTATAACATTAGACCCAAAATTCTTACGGTAAGTGTCTATAAATTTTACAAACTCTTTCAATGTATCTCGTTGATCTTTATATTTCTCTACTAGTGGTAAATACTCATCAAGTACAGCCTTTGCCTTTTCTTGTTCCTGAACAATATGCCTTGCAGACTCTAATGCGCCTTTAGTTACCTCAAGCTGCTGTTTTATCTTTGATAGATCTATTTTTTCAGGCTCTTCTACTACAGGAATTTCAGCAAGTCTATTTTGCTCTACTGCATAAGAGAGATCAACTGTCTTTACTGGCTCTATATCTTCAAGTTCTTTTAGTCTAAGATAGTCATCTTTATGAAGAATAGATTGCATAGCAATTTCATAATTAGGATCCCATTCTAAAGAACGCATTTCTTCTTTTATTTTCCACAGTCTAGTAGCCTCCTCTTTTTCAGAAACTTGTAACTTGTCCA
Source organism: Promethearchaeati archaeon (assembly GCA_026993975.1). Classification (GTDB taxonomy): domain Archaea; phylum Asgardarchaeota; class Njordarchaeia; order Njordarchaeales; family Njordarchaeaceae; genus Njordarchaeum. Next base: position 39,948 of record JALWRR010000076.1, read on the forward strand.
TCTCAGCTTTAATATCTTCAGCTGATCTTTCTAGTTTCTCCGGCCAAGGCTGTCCACAAGTAGGACAAGTCTCTGGAGTGTTCACAGCAAGTTTATAAAGTTTCAAAAGTTCGGCATATTCCTCTTGAATACTTTCTATATCATATTTCTTTGGCTCAACTGTAGCTTTATCTAGTTCTTCTTTTAATTTTTTAGACCTTTCGTCATTTTGTTTGTGAATCATATATTGCGATATATCGTCATTGAAATATTTTTCGAGTATTGTTATATTAGCTAATTTTTTCTCTAATTTAACTTTTTCCTCGTAAAGACGATTGATTTCATTTTGGCGTGAAACTTCGTCAATGTCATAGACAACGCCATTGAACTTTTGTCGCTCTAGCCATTGCTTATACTTTTCTTTATACTCACCATATGCTACAGACTGTTCATGATATTCTTTTTCTAGGTCCTCTACAGCTTGTTCAAAATGCTCTAAACGTTTCAATTGTTCTTGATAAAACTTCTCATCATATTCATTAGACTCTACAGCACTAACAGCTGTCTCATATGTCATAGACACTGCTCTAAGTTTATCTCTAGCAGTTTGCTTAATATCATCAAGCTTGTCTATTCTAAGAAGCTTTTCAACTCTCTTAGTTCTTTCAAGAGGACCTAGTGCAGCGAAAGAACCAATCTCTTTTTGAGCTATATAAAAGCTAGTTCTATAGAGTTCAGGAGTTAGCCCATAAGTAGTCTCAACCCATTCTGTAATTCCAGTGTTATTTCTAGCAACTACCTCATCATTCTTCTCTACTATTGCTAGGTTGTTAGCTCTCGTAATTTTATAATCATCGATATATAACTCTACAGAGCCATTTTCTTCTCCATGCTTAATCCAACTGCCAGCTTTACCACGCTGCATAGAAGATCCAAATAATGCAAAAGCAATAGCTTCAACGATAGTTGTCTTGCCAATGCCATTAGCACCCTTAATAACATTAAGCTTAGGATCAAACTCAATTTCTTTATGGTCATAGACTCTGTAGTTGTTAAGTACAAGTTTCTTAATCATTTAAAAGCTCCTTAGTAAAACCTCTTTTCTCAGCCTCTTGCCAAAAGTCTTCCAAGATATCAATAGTAAGGTCTTTCTCTTCCATTACAATATCTTCTACTGTAATTTCCTTCTTAGGTCTAATTGCATAAACCTTACTAGGATCTATTACTTCTGGCTCTTCTCTAAGAATTTCAATATATGGGTATGAAATTTCTCTAAGTTCTCTATCAACCATAACATAGCGAGGGCCAAGTTCGCTAATAGTATGAGGAACAACTGAACCAAGAAAAATGAAATTACTGCTAACCATAGAAGTATGTTCATGCCCAGATACGATAATAGTTCCTTTATCTTTTGCCATAGCCAGATGCTCGTCTGTGATAACATTGTCATTTTCATTCCCCCAATTGTTTCTGCTAGCATGAACATAAAGATACTTAGGATCTGAATCTAAGGCTAACTTTACAGACGCATCAAACTTTTCTTGAGTATCATGCCAGCCTATAAAAATATCGTCATTTACAATGTCTATTTCATTAGGCTTAGTAACATTGAACAATTCTCCTAACTCTGCAAATGCTATAGGTTTTTTGACCATGGCTATATCATGATTTCCTGAAAGAATATACACTTCTGGCACTTTAACTACAGTGGTAACAAACTCTGCAAATTCAAGTGCTGATGGCTTATCAGTATCAAATACATCACCTAATAGAACTAGCTTTTCTGGAGTATGCTCTATAAGAAGCTGATTTAAAATAATTAAAGAAGCCTCGTCCCACAATTTAGGATCGCCATAAGTGACTTTATGTTTCTTACCGATATGCAAATCACCAATTACTAATGTGGAGCTCATCAGCTTCCTCCTTTGTCATTTTCAATATCTCAAGAATATTAGTCATAGGATAGTAAGCAAGAATACCACTGCTAAGTTTTCCAGCAACCCAAGTTCCATCAAAAGCTACAATTCTCATAGCAATTTTTGCGTGATCAGTAAGAGTAATATGTACTCCAGTTCCAGGTTTAATTTCAACGATAGAATTCATAGTCTACCTCCCTTTCAAATACTTCAATTTCATCCCAATTAATGGATGCTTTTTTACCTTTAAATTTTTCATCAATAAAGTTAAATGGAACAAAGTAAAACTTATTCCATGGAATCTGATGAATAATAAATACCTCTTTGGCACCAGCTGCTCGCCAATACCGTCCAAAACCAACTTGTTTTTTACTAATGTTTTTTAGTGGAAATCTAGCTATATCATTTGTAGACTTGATCTCTACAAGCCAAACTTGTCCTTTATGTACTAGCATTCTATCTGCAGGTTGGGCCTGTACAAAATTCCTAGCAGCATAGGTGTCAGTAAACTTATACCAGACTATACCAAGCTTATTTTTGTACATATCATCAAAGATAGCTTCAGTTTTCTTACCACTGTTTCTCATAAACAATCTCCTCATAATCTTCATATGGAACTGAAACCATCTTTCTATAGTAAGAAGGTACAGTGAAAGTTGGCCCGTCAACTTCAAAGTAAGTCTTATGGATAATAAGTCTATCTGGTGGATAAGTGTAAAGAAACTTAGGTCCACCAAGATTTACTTGACAATCATCTGTGGGGGCTCCTACATATATAGCTTCAGGTAAATCAATAAAAGACTTTGGTAAGGAAGCAAAGGTCCTAAAGCCACAGGCACAAATTTTATTTTTTACAAAAAATCTAAGCCAATTCTTATCAGACTTAGGACCCCAAGCAACACTGCCATTTCTATCTGCATAAGCCCAATTGCTGCTTACTAACAGCACGCCAATACAAGCCATAATGGTGCTCCTAGTATAGTAATTAACCATAAAAATGGATTATATGATTTTTCATCATATTCAAATACAGACACTACTAATACAATGTCCACAGCAAGAAGAAACCAAAAATACACAGGATTAAATAAGTATAATCCATAGTATACTCCTAATAATGCAATTAGAATAACTACTTGTTTCATGATCTTGGAACCTCTATATGATACTTTGTCTTAAGATACATCTTAATATCTTCAAACAGTTGTTTATATTCTCCAAGTTTCTTTTTCTTGGCTTTACTATGAAGAATTTTCCATGCTTGTACTAGCTGCTCCTTAGTTTTATCCTCTAACTCAGGTATAACTTTTTTAGGAGTTGAAGTAGCCTTCAAATCCATTCTGAGTTTGAGAGTCTTCTTTTCCTCTTTCTTTTTCTTTGGTAATTTAAGCTTCATCTACTTCTACCCCCATACTTTCAAGATAAACTAGAACGTCTTCATACTCTTCCTTAACTTCATTATATACTAGCCGCTTAACTCCAAATAATACTAAGTTTTTAGCACATTCATAACATGGAGCTAAAGTAACATACGCTGTAGCTCCTCTAGCTTTACCATTGGCTCTAGAAAGTGCATTCATTTCGGCATGATTTACTCTCCAATGTTCTGTATTGCCCTCTTCATCTTCACAGCGGTTCTCATCGCCTGGGGCAGTGCCGTTTGTTCCCATAGCAATGAACTCACGGTCTTTTACTAAAACACAGCCTACCTGTGCTTTTCGGCAATGAGATTGCGTTGCTATTAACTCTGCCATTTCAATCCAAAATTCATCAGACCACGACTTTTGGCAAGAGTCCTTTTGTAACATTCTTGGGGTCATAGTTAAGTCCTTTCGTTAATTCTACTATATGATCTACAAAGTCATCAGGATCTTCAATAATATCATGAACAGTGAATGTATGTCTAAATACGTACTCCTTTGAATCTTTAGTATCAGAGTCTAAAAGAGCTTCAACTGCTGGAATTTGATTATCATAGATATGACCATGAGCTATTGTATACATCATATGTCCAAGATCTACATCAAGGCTATTAGCAAATGCTTGGCCAAGGAGAGTATACATCATTAAATCGTAAGGGAACCCATACAAGAGATCATTTGAACGCACATGTAAAACCATCTCTAAACGGTTATCTAAGATCAAATATTGACTTGCCCAAGGACAAGGAATATTTAATGCTGGAGTTACATTATCTTCTCTAGGGTCCCAACTAAGTAAGAGCTGCTGCCTAGAACTAGGATCGTTTGTTAATTTATTTATGATGTTATTCACCTGATCAATACCAAAGGCATGTCTCCAACGGTAGCCGTAAGCTCGTTCTACTTGGCCATCTACTGCAAACTCATCCCAAATACTTGTATATTTCTGAAGCCATTTGATAGACTTTCTACCACTAAGTTTCCAAGCTACTTCAGCAGCTGCAGTCTTAGTATACATAGGTCTAAGATCAGATAGTGGTATATGATCTAACTGCCACTTAAATGCTGCTCCAAAGAAAGCATGAACCGTAGTATCTGTTCTTTGATTATACTGTTCTACTCCGCTATATGCTTTGTCAAGAAGATCTAAATAAAGATCATCAAATGTACAATTATCCATAAAGTTTCTCCTTCATATTTTCAATGCTTAGATCTCCATGAAGTTCACGTTGATCTCCAAAATTAGGCCCAATAGAACTCTCGGCAATAATAGGAACTTTAAATCCAGGAGGAGTTCTTTCCATTATTTCTTTTACTTTCGGCAAGTACTTAGCTGCGGCTTCGACTGTACACGAGAAGACAAATTCATCGTGCACTGGTGCAATAAAAGTGAAGTCATTCTGAAATAGAATACCTTCATCTAACAGACTGACAAGTGCAGCTCTCATTAGTTCAGCACAACTGCCCTGAATTGTGTGATTAAGAGCTTGATTTTCAGCTTCTGCTCTAAGTGCTTTTATAGGACTAGTAATATTTGGAAAATATCTCGGTCTTCCAAACAGAGTATAAGCAACTTTATTAGCTTTAGCATAGGCCTTCACACTGTTCACATAGTCATAGAAATAACCTTTATAACCTATTTTATGTGCTTGAAGGAACATTTCTGCTTCAGCTTCAGAACAATCGAGTAGATCATAAGCAGCTAGCCTTCTAGCTTGAGCGCCATACAAAGCTGCAAAGTTAAGTGTCTTACCACGCTGTCTATGTTTCTTTTGTTCAGGGTCATCTTTTTCAAGAAGCTCTTTCATCTCTTCATAAGACAGCCCGCTAAGGTTAGTTCCAGAAACTGTATGAAGATCTTTACCAGTAAGATAAGCATCTAGAAGTTTAGGGTCCTCAGACATATGTGCTGCCATTCTAAGTTCAATTTGAGACCAGTCAATTGATACAATACAGTCATGGCCTTCAAATGGAATAAAAATATCTCTAACTTTTTTGCCCTCTCCGCGTTTAGCAACCTGTTGAAGATTAGGAGAACTCATAGAGAATCTTCCAGACTGTGTACCAGTTTGTCTAATCTCACTGTGAAGTTTTCCATCAGGATAAAGAAGCTTAGGATAAGGTCGATAATATAGCTTTTGACGCGTCTCAATTTTCCTTAATTCACCAAAGGCTTTAATAACTGGATAGTCTTTTCCATACTTAACCTCTAGCTCATATAAAGACTCTTTATCAGTTGAAGGTTGGCCAGTTTTATGAGAAACTTTATAAGGCTTAAGACCAAGATCATTAAATAGGAAATTAGCGACTTGCTTTGGACTATTTAAATTCAAAGCTGCAAGTTCTGGAAAGTCAGCAAGAATTTTATTTTTAGTCTGAATATCTTCAGCTTGAATACGATCAAGAGTATTAAGATCAATTACCTGGCCTTGACGATAGTGATCTACTACAACTCTGATAATGTCTTCTTCAAAAATTTCATAGTAATCCATATCAATTTTATCTACAAGCCATTCATATAGCTTGTAAGTCCAGATAACATCTTCAGTTCCATATTTGTAGCCTTCTTCAGCAGTGATATCTTTCATAGTGCCACTGCCTACTGTATCAGCATAGGAAGACATTTGATGATTAAATCTTAGTTTTACAAGCTGCTTCAATCCTTGAGGAATATTAGAATTATAAAGGAAATGCATAACCATTGTATCATACAGACGTCCAGTGTAGTTAATTCCATAGTTTTTAAGAATTCCTATTTCAAAAGATAAGTTATGCCCGATTATGCCCTCAGGGGCTTTATTCATGATCTTACTGATGCCTTCTTTACCAATAAAATCATCACCTTTATGCTGTATGTCAAAGTAATAAACTCTTCCATCATCAGTTTGAATCTGGAATGCCACCATTTTAGAGTGTAGTCTATCTAATGGTCGTTGTTTTTTAGAAAGATCCTGAAACCACTGCCCTTCATAAGGATTGTAGGTTTCAAAGTCTATACACCACAGTTTCTCATTTCCAAGTTGGCTAAGTGCCTCTTCGAAGTTATGTTTATTTACAAGCATAGTATAATTCCTTTATCCGCCAGCCACTGCATATAGTCACCAGTTGTACCTAGCTGTCTAAACCAAATATAGTCTGTATATGGCAGTGCCAATCGCCAAGACATTCTAACTTGATCGTTTATTAAATCATCATCCAAACCTCTTTCAAGACAGTAGATTAAGTGCTCCCTATCACCATAGGTTAGTTTTTCCCAAGCTTTAGGTCCAAAGCCTCTTTTACCAGGAATTTTGTCAGAAGGATCTCCAACCAGTGCTTTATAAAGATAGATATGAGCTGGAACTGCTTTAAACTTAGTCCATACCATATCTTTATCAACCTTAGTTGTAGCATTCAATAGAATTGTAACACCATAGTCAATCAAAGGCCAAAGGTCTTTATCATTAGAGATAACTATATCAGTAGATCTAACGTTATCGGCAATCCAATCATCAGCTTCTCCAGTTTCCATTTCAACTAAAGTAGTCTCTGGAAACATAAGAAACAGTTCTTTGATATTGTTATAGACCTCCCAATAGACTGGATCATCACCAGTATTTCTTCCTTGTTTGTACTTCTCATAGATACTTCGTCTATAGTCTCTAGACCGTGGTCCATCACAGACCAAGATCTTTTCTCCGGGCTTTTGAAATAATTCCAAAGCCAAGTTATATGGGTTGCCACCACCATGATAAACCCGCTTTATATAGTTATGTGCATCTATGATTGTTCTCATAGCCATATCCTTTCAATTTCAATATCAAAGTTAAACTCAACCAAGTTTATAGCCTCTTCATAAGCTTTACGCTGTAATTCGTATCCAAATGCTTCAAAGATGTCATCTTTATCATATTCTTCAAAAGGCTCATTTTTAAGATAGATAATTTTGTCTGGCATATTATCCTTGTATACTACACTTTTATACAAGTTAAGGATAATTATAGGATTCATATTACCCAGTAAATATCCTTGGTATACTAGCATAGATACAATATCTCTATCAAGCACGAAATGCTCAGGGGGATTTTGCCAGAGTTCCATTGTATTGGCAAAGAATAGAAAAGTACTAGCAGTGCCAGTGACATCGCCGTTAAGAAGGATTGAGCGATAAGGCTCAGAGGGTAAATGAAGAAAATCTGGGTCTAGCTCTTTGCAGTATGTTGTCTTACCTGTTTTATCAGGGCCTTCTACGATTATTTTAGCCATATCTTTTTCCTAACCAGTATGCTGCAGCTGCTGACAGCTTTATCTTTCCTTTAGAGGAACCTATCAAACCTTCTCTAATGAAGTAAAACTTCCGTCCTACTTCAGAGTAGGGTTGCATGCGAGCCCAAGTGGCCTCTAACAGACCACTAACTATGAACTCGCTCTGTGTCATTTCACAGGTCCAAGCATTTCAAAGGTTGCACGGCTATAGCGGAAGCCTTGCTTAGAGACTGTTCGTTCAGCACCAATGCGAGTAATTACCTCTCCAAGCTTGTAACCTTCTTTGGTAACATTTTTAGAATATTCTGCAAAGGCAAACTTACTAGCAGGACTCAAAGAAATCTTAGTAAGCTTCTGACCGTCATCAGCATAATCCCACATGAAATAAATCTCATAGCGAGCCTGAATCTTGATTTTCTCAGCCTCAGAAGGTCCTACCTTTTCACGCTCTTGAGCAAGCAGATCAGCCAGTTGCCGTCCTTCAGGAGTAGTCACACCATCATAGCTTTCAGCTACAAGGTTAGAGTTGAGATCCCATAGCTGCCAAACAGGCTTGCCACCTTCAAGCACTACATCGATATGAGGATGCACACTATTATCAGTCTTGTTCAGCAGCTCACTGCCGTCAAGAATAAAGTAAGGCATGAAGTTTGCAATACTATCAAGCCCTTCAAACTCAGGGTTTACTTGCTGCATTGCAGAACCACCACTACTATTGACAGGAACACCAGCGTTACCAGTAACCTCCACATCAACTACTTTCTCTGCAGTCTTAGTCTTCATCTCTCGAATGTCTTTTCCCATAATCTTAATCTCCTTAAGTAGTATTTTGTGGAGACCACTGGGTATGATCTCCATCAAATACTTTGGTGGATAAAGTAGGACTTGAACCTACGACCGCCCCGTTATGAGCGGGGAGCTCTAACCAACTGAGCTATTTATCCATACAACGGACCTCCCCAGGTCCGTCGACTTCAACCGCTGTGTCTCTAGAAAGGAATCGCACGAGCTAAGCTCTCCCATCGTTTCGTGATGGTAACCGTCTTAATAAAAACCATGACACATGGAATTTTTTACGTCCGTAGACGGGTGCATTCGCACCATTAAAAGCTGCTTACAGCTCTTAATGGTACGGACTAAATTCCTTTGTTGTTGTAATAAACTTTTTTAACTTGTTTTTCATCTGCCTCTTTAATTTTGTTATTTTGTCTCAAAGCTCCATATAAACCACTACATTTCTTAGAACAAAAGAACCCTTTTCTACCAGATCTGAATTGACTTCTAGTTGGTATAAATTCTTTTTTACAGATAGTACACTTTACAGGTAAATATTTAACTCTTTTAGCATCAAGTTTAGCATGTACTTTTCTATCTAATACTTGCAAATTTTGTATATCATTATTAAGATAATCTTTATCTATGTGATCTACAGTTTCATTTTTTTCTAATCTTCTGTTTAAATACACCTCCATAATAGCTTTTGGATAAGATATAGTTTTTAACTTACCACTTTCATACTTACTCTTACTAGTATTATTCAATACAATATGCTGTCTTCCATCTTTACGAGTATAAGGACCTAAAACAGTCTTATACTCAGGGTACAACATTAGTAGTTTAGCTTTAAAATCTTCTGTCATAATTACTCCTTTTGGTGCGGGTAGTGGGAGTCGAACCCACGATGTGAACTTATCTGTGTGGCGTTTTAAGCGCCATGCGTTTCAACCAGCTTCGCCATACCCGCGTCAAGTATTTCCTAACAGTTCTAAAGCCTCATCGACTAATTTCCAGTCTTGAGTCCTTTTAGCCTTATAAAGTAAGGCAACAACTCTAGCCAATGTTATTTTTGCCTGTATTATTTTTTCTTTCATAATATTATTATACCACAAGTAAACTAATTAGAGACTTTTAAGAAAGCCAAATTTCATCCCGAGAATTAACTTCTCTTTATCACTGAGACCTCTTATAGCTTCAATAGCATGTTTTATCTCATCTTCATGTTCTATAACATCTTCTATGTCATTATCTTCTTGTACCTCCCAGTCTCCAGTATGCTCTGTAGTCAGCTCAAGTACTTGGCGTATCTTAGCTACAGGTTCTTGTAATTCTTTAGCTATTAACTCTACATCAGGTTCATAACCCAAACTCAAAATAAAATTCTCCATAAACTTGAATACTTTTAACTTCAACTGCACTATATGAGCAGGAAGTCTTATAGTTCTAGATTTAGAGGTTACAGCGTCTAGTATAGCCTGCTTAACCCAAAAAGTAGCATAAGTAGAAAATTTAACCCCACGATCAGGATCAAAATGTTTCACTGCTTGAATCAATCCAATATACCCCTCTTGAACTAAATCTTCATAGGGTATATTATTGTTTTTGTATTTCCTTGCTATGTACTTTGCAATATACAGGTGATCTCTAATTAAATCGTCCATGATTGAGCTTCCTCAGCAGTGATTTTATTTTTCCAGAATATACTCTGATCCTCTTTACCTTTTAATACCTGTTCGAGATAATTAATATTTTCTCTGATACCGCGAACAAGCGATACAGCTGGTGTATCTTTGGCCACAAAAATAAATACATTTACCTCATGTTCTTGACCTGGTCTATGTGTCCTATCTATACCTTGCCAAAAAGAATCCACTACATAATCAAGCTCAAAGAATATTACATTATGACACTGCTGAAAGTCAAGCCCAACTCCAGCTGATAAAGGGTTCGCTAAAAGTATTTGGGCTTCTCCAGACTTAAACTTTGATACTGCCTCGTCTTTCTTTTTAGACTGACCATGAAGCTCTACAAAGTCATAGTCTTTAAGATGTTCAGCTAGTAGTTTCATAGTATTCTGAAAGTGAGCATAGATTATTACTTGCTCGCCTTTTAGATCTTCTAAGAGTAAATCAAGCATCTCAAAGTATGCTGACTTTTCTTTTAGTTCAAGTATAGATGGATCCATCATTGCTTGTCGCACCCGCATCATCAATGCCATTCCATCTAAAAATTCAGCTGTATTAGACATTTCTACAAAACCAAAGTCCCACAGTTCTTTTAGTTTGTCTCTATGTTTATCACTAAGCGAAAATTGTTTAATGATAAGTTGCTTTTTAGGAAGCTCAAGAACTTCACTTTTAATTAATCTGCGGGTATATAACCCAAGTAGTTTATTAAGGGTCTCTAAATTCTTCCACCCAACAATGATTCTAAATCCACTGTCAGTTGGGGCATAAACAGCATGATGTTTTAGGAAGTTCTTCTTAGTAACGTAAGCATTAGGGTTCATTAACTGTATAATATAGAAAGCATCCACAGGATATTTAGTAACTGGAGTTCCACTCATTAGTACTAGATATTCTACTTTTCTTTTAAATGACTGCACGCAGCCAAATAAATTCATATTTCCAGTCTTGGGGCTTACTTTTACTTCGCCTATCTTTAATTTTTGACTTTCGTCGCACACTAACATGTTAAAATGTGAATCCCTGAATCGATTATAGTCTCTTTGAAATATATTATACGATGTAAGTACTATGTCATATTTTTCAAAGTTTATACTTTTTCTTTTAGGACCATGATATATGACTGTCTTCAAGTTTGTATGAAAATACTCGTATATCTTGTCATACCAAGTCTGCAGTAGAATTGGAGGAACTACAACTAGTGGCTTAACATTTTCCATTTCTATTAGATATGTCATTGCCATTAGTACTCCAAAGGTTTTACCAACCCCTGGATCATGTAGTATGCCACACTGCTTAAGGTCTATAATATAGTTCATATCGTCTATTTGATACTGATAAGGCTCAAGAGCTAACTCTGTCATTTCTTACCTCCAAAGTTATCCATCAGTAGCCCCATGAGTCTGGCACCACTTAGGCTTATACCTATAGTTACTCTCACTTTACCTGGAACAATTTTATCAATTCTTTCAGGCTTTTTAACAGTATAGGTTTTTTGTGCCAGCTGTGCTAAGAAACTTGACCTATCAGTTAAGTAAATATCAAGATTGAACTTCTTAACATACTGAGATAAGTTTCTATAGACAGCAAATACATCAAGATAAAGAATATCACCTTCTACTTTGTAGTGTCTATTAGGCATAAGAGCAAGATCACCAAGAGATGTATCCATCATATCTGCTAAGTCATTAATAGTAGCAAGAGCATTAGTAATATCATCAGTCTTTCTAATCTCATTATGAATAGCTTGACTGTCACTAGTGAAGCTGTTCTTATATTTATCCATCTTAGCCTGAAGCTGATCAACTAGCCTTTCATCCCCTGTATAAAGTAGTACAAATTGCTGTAAGAAATCCATAGCTGTAAGTAAGTTAGCTAGGTTTCTTCTAGGTCTATTATCAAATATATTAGGATATTTCTGATCTAGCTCCTGATCATATCGATAACAAACTTCAGTATATTCATTTGGTCTAACTCTCATGGCAAATTCAAGAAATAATGCTCCAATTTTTTCCACGGGGAGTTGCTTTAACTCTATCAGAGCTTTTGTGCCTTCTGGTGTATGAGTTGCTTTATCCATTTGAACTAATATAGTTCTATCTAACACTGCTCCTTCATTAAGCATCTGCTCACCAATAATGGCCAAAGGAGCAATAAAAGGAGTCTGCTCAATATCTCTTTGTGCTGTTCCTCTTGATTCAAATGTTTTATTATACGAAGCACGTATAGCTGAAGAGACCATAGCAGTCTCACTATTCTTTTTCACATTTGCTGAAGGTTTAAACTCATCAAAAACCAACGGCATTAAATTAGTAGCTGAGGCATACTTATTCATTGAAAAGGCAGTTGTAGCACTAATAGACGGAAAAGATGGATTTCTAGGTGCAAATAACCTATGCAACTGTAGCATAGTTTGAGTTTTACCTGACCCATGTATACCAGTTACAAATAGACTTGGGCTTGTTTCATACGTAAATTGAGCATGTGGATTAAAGAAGGCATTAAAATACCAAGACATTAATGGCATAATTACCTCTGCCACGTTCATTCTAGACATCCTATCTATAACCTGAATAATCTCACTAGCACTAGGCTCTTCAGTAGAAAAGTTCAATCTAGTAAAGTTTGCTAGATTCACGTCAGTTCTAGTCTTTATAAGATCAATAGTGCCATTTAAAGATACAGAGCCTTCTGAAGTGACATAATGCCACTCATCATTTCTCCAGACCAGGCCAGTATAGTCTATCTCATTAACCTCTTTTGGGTTACTTAAATGAGCTATTGCAAGTCTCAACATGTTCAATTCCTTTTCACTGCCCAAATACATAGTATAAAGTCCAAGTATATGAGTTTGAAACTGCTGTTTAGATAGTAGCACAGTAGCATCCAAAGTTTGAACACCTTCTGATCTACCATCTACAACCACTTCAATTTCTATAGACTTTGACTTATTGCCATTTGTATGCTCTCTTGTTATAATCTTATGAAGCTTGACTATAAAATTGGTCAACTTCCTATGAGGCATATTCGCATCTTCTGGAATTATCCAATAACATCCATCTTTTATATAAACAGTATCGTGACGTTCTTCAGCCTCTTGAACCTTTATAGTACAGGCATTACAGTCTATTCTATCCACACAGCTGAGCATCATCTTACAGCCAAATTTAAACTTACTAGGATGCTCTTTAGCATAGTCATATAAGGCTCTAAAATGGTCCTCTAATGCTGCTGGAGTTCTATACTGCGATGATCTATACTCATTAATAAAGGTTCTATTATAGCTAATAATCTGATCTATATCCCAGCCTTTAGCTATGCCATAAGATATAGCTTGCATGGTTAGAAGATTACTATTTACATTTGACTTTACATCTTGATTTCTAGCAAGTTTAACTACACACTCAGGAGTCTCTGTTTCTTTAATAACATTATCAGGAACAGGTTCTGTTACTTTTGCTAGGTCTACTACCTTCTTTGTAGACATAAACCAAGACGTAAGTAATTGATTCTTAGCTACTTTATTAAACTTTGGTGGAACAGGCCCAGGTTGCTTAACTCTTTCAATTATAGTATCAATGTCTATAGTATCAAAATCTGGTAACCAAACTTTGTAATTGCCATTTTCTCTTTGCACGTTTACACGACGCCACTGTCTACCTTTTCCAGTAGAATATACGCCCATGTCGATATGTAGATGCTCACCTACATCCTGCTTAATTCTAGCAGCCATAGTTCTGTATCTAAGCGGCAGTCCTGGTCTAAACTTATTATCCATGTATAAATAAGGATTTAGTTCAAAATGAAAACCTTTACCACCTGAAGCATATACCCTATAGTCTAGGTCTGTTCCAAAGTTTTGCTTAAAGTAGAGAACAATATCCCTCATATCAGCAAATGCATCTCTAAGGTCTTCTGAGTCTATATCAATATAAAATGGGCCCCAGTACTCTTGTTCAACTCCAGCTGCTTCAGCATCTTCAGCTCTATATTTTACATAAAGAACTGACTCATATTTAGCATTAGCTGGTATTTGTTCTTCAGGTACACACTGCCATTTGTCTTTATGGTCTACGTGATAGTATTTCAACATAGGCAGATTCCTTGGAGTAGCCACTTTCTATAAGTTCTTTATATATCAAAAGCTCATCTAATGCCTGATCTGAATACAATCCTTTTCCTATATTTCCAGGAATAACACCTTTCTTGGCTTTTATACCCAAGTCTGCACAGATATTATAAATGGTAGGTTTACTGTATCCAGTCTTTTCTACTAAGTCTTCAATCGTCAAAGACATTTACTAAACTCCCTGGAACTATTTTAGTGCTATAGAAGACTTCCAATTCATCATAAATTTCTGTGTAAGACTTACCATATAATGGCTCTAGATATGTGTTATCTTCTTTGCCATTCCAATCTTTTAAATACTTTCCTTCACGATAGCCATAGTCTTGACGAAGTTGATTTAATGCTTGTTTAGCAGTGATTACATCTACATATTTCTGATCACTTGCTAAAATAGAGTAGGCAATATCAATATACTTTCTGGAAGCAAGAAGATTAATGATAGTTTCTACAAGTTCAAAGTCATTACAAGGTAAGTCTACTACCTTAGAAGGCTTATCTATTTTGTCATCATAATAGGCTATATTAATAGCAAAAACAGCGATATCAATCAATTCGATTTCAATATTCTCTGCATCTCGTTCACTAGGCTTCCAAGTAAATACACCCATGCTATCTATCATCTCACCTAATTCTGCTACTAAAGCCAAATACATCTCGGCTTTATTGGAATTCATATTCTCCTGAAACTCAAACTGTCGTCTGATGACTTCGGATATTGTATTCATTTGATTACCTTTAGTATAAAATTGATTTCACTTTAGTAGTAGAATTAAAAAGCCGGGTTATCCCCGGCATAGACACCCTAAATCCCATTAGGAGGTTCCGGAAATACTCCACAACAAGAACAGTTTCTTAGGAGGTTTGCTATGGAAATATTATCCGAAATTGGCAATGGCGATACGACTTCGTCATCTTTACCGTCGTCACGTGACCGGCCAGGAAAGTTTACTCTTCGCCTTCAGCCGCGGGAGCTTCTTCCTCTTCTTTTTTCTTTGTCTTCTTGGCACGAGCCACGTAAGGCTTGCCTTTAGACTTCAGCCAGTTGCTATACCAAGCAATACTATTTGCAGTGGTCTCAACACCATGAGTTTCTTTCAGGTATTTAGCCAGCTCAGGGTAACTCAGGTGAGCAAGAGACTCGTCCTGAAGCACCTGAATGGTGAAATACGCTTTGGTATTAGGATTCTCGCCCAGAGTCCGTCGCTTGGACTTCTTGACAATGTTTCCTTCCTCATCACGAGCAAAGCCATTCTCACCCAGGAACTCATCGAGCTCCTCCTCTTTTCCATCTTCATAGAGTTTGGTAGCGATTTTCTCGAGGAGTACCTCTTTTGTATCTTTATCATCTACCTCAATGCCCAGTCCAGCAGCTTTAGCCACTAATTGAGTTTTTGTCATCTGTGTATCCTTTCATTTTTGATGTAAAATTATTATAACGCAAGTATTCTTAAATTTCACCCTTTTTCTTTTCTGCGAGTACGAAATTCTTGCAGAAACCTAATTATTGCTTCCCAGTTATCACTAGCTCTTTCTTCATCACTGTAATACCATGTTGATGTCCCTCCTTGTTTTGTGGTAAATACAATTTTATCTCCATAAAGATCAATAGCATAAATCTCATGAAGATCAATAGCTCTACTTACATATAAATCAGTAAACCAAAGCATCACATACCTGCCCAACACTTAAAGATAAACTTAGCATTTTCCAATGTAAGTTCATCAAATTCTTTGACCATGTACATTGGTGCCTCAAACATATTGAAATAGCCATTGGCTCTGGCATCATCTAGCCAGTCCCAATACTCAGGAAGATTTTCTTCCCAGTAGGCTAGTTCTACACAATCATGAAGTGCTTGTTCAATTGTTCTCATAATAACTGCTCCAATAGACATTGTTCTGGTGTTTTGTCTTCCCGCCAACGAATAAAGCGTGGATGACGTAGCTGCTTGTTCTTAGTCACTTCATTATACTTAACCTCGCATACACGGTTTTTGAGCTTATGCTCTAAAGCAAGGTTAGTCATCTCCCGTCGTTCAGCATCTGTCATGCCTGAGCATTTACCAATAGGAAAGATCATATCATTGCTCATAACAGCGAGTTCAAGTGCACCAATCATGCCCTCATACTTACCTTTTCCAGGAGTTGCTCCAAGAATAAAGGCATCGACTGTATCTTCTTTCTTTACTTTGATCCAGTCTTTACCATATTTGGCAACCCTATTGTCTTTGAGCATGATACCTTCACCGCCTTGCTCCTCTACTACGTAATTCCACATTGACTCAATATCAGCAGTATGTTTTGGAACAGCAAGACCAGAGTCAGTATAGTGAACTGTGTCTCCTTCACTGAATCCAGATAAGATATCATAGATCCTAGCTTTTCTTTTTAGGTATGGTAAAAGCTGCATGTCCATATCACCATACCACTGAATATCGAAGATAACATAGTGAGCTGGCTTTGCAGAAGGATTATAACCCTTTGTACCCATTACACTACGTGCAAGCTCCCAGCGCTTTTCCCGTGGCTCATGAATGTGGACGATTTCGCCATCAAACACGGTTCCAACAGGCACATCTGGAAGTGCCTCAATGATATAAGGAATGTTATCGGCTCTATCAATGCCATTTCTTGACAAAGCAACCCAACCATTTTCTGTTAGCTCAAGACCAAATCTTGAACCATCAAACTTCTCCTCTGCAAAGACTTCTCCATTTTGCAGAAAAGAAGCACCTTCGATATTGATTGCCTTCGCTGCTTTGGCGAATTTAAACCGGTGTGCCATCTGGTACCACCTCAATATACATTTCTACTATAGCCTCTTCAAAGCCATAGAGTGTTTTACAGCCACAGCAATAGCAAGTATATTCACGAGCATCAGGCTCAGCAAACTGACCGATCTCACCACAATTGAGACAAATACCCTGTCTTCCATCTGTAAAGAGATCATCAGCATATGATTCCTTAATTGTCCATGTTCTTTTTCTACATTTTTCCATGTAACCTCCTTTTCATTTATAAATATATTATATCACAAGTGTTTTATCCTGTGACTCTAAAGACACTTTATGGTCATTTATCATCATAATAAGCCCACGGGGAGCACACATGATTTGACTGCCATGTCTAAACCACACCATAGTTTTATCATAGTCTACTACAGTTCCAGATATTCCAGACAGTAGTGTGATTTTATCGCCGTCATTCAGGGTCAATGTCATTTTTGATTCTTTCAAGTTCGTCCCTTAGTACATTCATAAATTCAATAACCTCATAAGTCTTGATAGACTCATCAGCATCCATTGCAGTGATTTCAAAGATCTCCTCTACTGCAAGTAGTCCACCAATGATAGCTACTTCATTTACCAATGTATGTAGGCTATCTGGAGTTTCATTCAGTATATGTTCAAGTTTTTCAAAAAAAGCCATCTAGTTCCTCCTCAGTAAATGGTATATCTTTAAACCGACATTCAGGCACATATGATTTAATTTTAGCCCCTTGTTTATTCCAATACATTACTGCATCAGGAACTACATCATATACATAAATGTCGTGAAACCTCTTTAGCCACTCCCAAAACCTTACGGCTTTTCGATAGTCTGGGTCAATAAATACGTGTCTAATAGATATAATACCATCATCAATAGACATTTCGATATTGCCAACGGTATTGCCATTGAAGAGAATAGCATAGTGTTTCCAGGGATAAGTATTCCCAATATATTTTAGCTTAAGCATACCATTTACTCACCTTTTCGTATTCTACAACTGTCTTGACATAACCTAGACTCTTTAAAACTTCACAAAGAAGTTCATCTGCTTCTAAATGCTGAACTTCAATGTCATCTTTGAACATCTCTCTGATTTCTTTCAGTTTTTTTGCAACTTCCAGATCGCTCATCCCAGATTTTCTTTCCATTTTTATACCTTTCTACGACTACTTTTTTTCCATTACGATAAACGTAAACCTCATCTGAAACAGTTACACCAACTGCATAGCTCATTATACCTCCTTTTTATAGAATTTCTCTAACCAATTATTTAGTTCTACTAGATCACTTACACAGTATTTCTTACTCCTAGTATACTCAGTATACCAAATTAAAAATCCATTCTCAATAGGTTCAATTTGTATATGGCCATTGCCATTGCTATTATGTGCCCTATACTTCACTAGCCCCTCCTATATACAGTTATTGCATTGTTTTCAAACATTATTTCCACTAGCTTAATACCATTTAATGGATAAGGTACTCCATCTATATGAAGAATATCATTTTTTATGTATACCCGTCTAGCCTCCCGCCACTCTTGTCCAGTTTCTGATTCTACATATAGTAACATTACAGTGTTCCCTCCCAGTAATTTTTATCTTCATATACTATTTGGTAGTAGAAACTACTAATAGCAAGCCAAGTCAAGCAGTCGATATCAAACCCATACTTAGGCTGCTCGTACAGTACTAAAGTAGGAGTCAACTGCCTATCGTGAATCTCTTGAGCTGTTTGCTTAAGATTTCCGTAGTACGCAAGTTCAAATAAGTCCCTCATCATATCTCCTTTCAGCTATATCAGCCGCGTCCATTTCTGCTTGTTTATTGACCCAGTCAGCATAAAGCTCCTCCTCGAGAGTATAATGCTGAGAATTAACTTGTTTATCAAGCCATTCAGAAACAAGCTCAAAAGCAGTTTCCTGATTGTTATCATACCAGTCTTCTACAAAGTCATTCCATTCATCGTCTGAATCGGTTGCAAAATGCATAGAAGACACTTGCTCCAAATAGTCAGAAGCGATTTCCAGTACTTTATCTGGATTATAGGATATCCAATCCTCTACAAACTGCTCCCAAACTTCTTTTGACTCCCAGTAGTCATCATAGTCTTTCATAACTGTAACCTCCATTTCTGATATATTTATGAAAATACTGTCCCTTGCTGTCTGCATCCAAAAGATCTTTGAATACATTGTAAGGCACATCACTATACTTATAGAGCCCCCCACTTTTAAACTCTATGTAGAGCTCCTCTTTTTCCTCGTCGTAACCAGCTGCAGCGAGATTACTGCTCTCTACAGGGATCATTTCAGGCATCATTAAGCATTCCCTCCTTTGCACAAAGTTTATGAAGCTCAGATACTTCAATAACAAAATAGTCTATAAGAAGATCAATTATACCATCTCTGAAATCTTGAAGTTCAGACTCAGAAGGTTCTTCGCCATTTTCATTAAGATTAGTAGCATCAGTGAACCTACAATCGTCAATAACTACTGCAGCTGGATAAAAGTCGTAAAGGAGAATTTTCTCATAGTACTTTGCCAACGCCTCTTTTATTGAATCAGCTTCAATCATAGCACTCATTGAGTAACTATTAACATGAGCCACTTCTCCTTCTTTGAAGTTATCCTGGTAAATTTCATGCCAGGATTCAATGTAATACTTCATTTTGACTCCTTTTCATTTATAAATATATTATATCACAAGAAAATTAAAAATATACTTAAAATCTGAGAATCATACGAAGGAAAATAAAATTAGTGAAATAAGAAACGAATAGTAGTAGTTAGCAGAAAATAACCAAAAAACGGTTATTTTCTCAAGATAGAGTATTTATACTTATTAGATCTTTATCATAGTCTAATTTACATTGTAATCTCTTTTCAATATAGTCAATTGCAGCGTCAAAGTTTGCTACATGAATCCACTGTAGACGACTATCTATAACTTCACCTACCATGCACCAAATACTTTCACCGTGCCTTATTAAAAATGTATGGCCATTTTTAACTACTTTATCAAGCATTTTACAGTATCCCTATAAGCTTTATAAACTTCTTTTCCATATTTAGTTTTGTGAGCAGCAAAGAAGGGTTCTCCAAGAACACAAACACTTTTACCGCGACATAAGAATCCTCCACCACGCTCACTTTTAGTACACTTCTTGATTCCACGATCCTTATTATCTAGGTATTTATTGAAATTGTTATTCAAAATTTCAGCTACTTTCTTTCCAGCCTTAGAGCAATAAAGAACTTCATGACCATCAACTGCGGGATTTCCAGCTGCATTGAAGTGCATAGAAATAGAGTAATCAGCGCCCCATGCATCAATACGTTTATGCAGTTCTTTCATCTTCTCACTATAGCCACCAGGCCCAGTTTTACGATAAAAGATTTTGGTATTGTTAGGAAATTTTTTATGAAGTTTCTTAGCAAGTTTATTATTGTACTCCCATTCACTTTCGCCATCATTACCGACTGCACCTTGATTATCTTTACGGTGCCCAACAACTAGAGCTATTTTAGTCATTTGTAAACCTTTCATTGTATTCTTTAATTTGCTGATTCAACTTATCATTAGCAGATTTTAATTCATTGACATACCTTATGAGCTCTTTAAAATCTTTGAGACTCATAACTACCTCTTTTAAATCCTCATTTATCCGGACTTTTTCTTCTAATTTCATAGTGTATTCCTTTTGGAGCTTCTACTACTTTAGTTTGTAACTTAGGACATGGCTTATCAACATAGACTACTTTAGGCTGACAAGCGCTAAAAGTTAAGGCTATGAATACCGATAGTAGTATTAACTTCTTCATACTTAGGCTCCTGTTTAAATATTTGAGATTGCTCAGCTTCAAATACTGAATTTTTAGCCTTAGCTGCGGCTACTTGTTGCCTAATTTTAGCATTTTGTAACCGTTGTTTTAGTTGCTTATTCTGATAGAACAAATTAAGAGTATACATACTAATATATCCAAGAATAACCACAATCAATATCCAAGTTAAATTAACACGAAGCACTAGATTTACCTCCTATTTTCCAAGTATCTGTAGCAGGTTTTGCAATTGCTCGTATGATAGCATAAACCTCAATAACTAGCATTACACCAAAACGTATAGACTCATCACCTAACATCATTTGAGAGGTTATGGCACACCAAGCAGCTGCTAGAACAAAAAGAAATGTACTTACACTTGAACGCCATAACTTCATATAAATTACTAACGGGAGAATTGCAATTGCAAATGTATAGTATATATTAGCAATCATCTTGTAGCCTTTGATCTAAGAAATTCTAATGCAATAGAAAATATTTCTACAGCAGCAAAGGCACTTATCGCGCCTACTAGTATTTTAACAGATGGAGTACTAATGCCCCATTTAGATAAAAAAGGTTCACTACCATCGATTGCTGCTGGCATAACGACTAGTCCAAATAGCATAGACTTTAAAGCCTCACTTGCAGATTGTCCCTTGCTCCAGTCTTCATTTTTATGAGTATACACGTAAAACCAGTGTAATAGCCCTATTAGGCTTCCTGCAATAGCTAAAATTATGTAGCTTCCACCAACTTCTAAATAACCTAGTCCTGCTGCGGTTCCAATAGCAGCACTTGTAGCATCTCTAATCATTTTAACACCATTACATCACTAACAAAAGTAGTTTGATAAGTATCCTCTACAGTGATACGATAAGGATACGCGCCTGCTGGTAGAGTCGCAATAGTACTCATATCAAAAGTTACTTTACCATTTGGGTCTACTGTTCCAATAATCTCCTGTAAAGGAGGTTGAAGAAAATCACTGGTATCAATAGCATAGATTTTCATCTTAACTGTACCAGTAGGAATCAATAGCTCGCCATCAATATATAAAGTTCCAACTACTGGTGATGTATCACCTACAAATCTTTCTATTCTTGCATTAACCTCGCACGCAGCCATTTGATTCCTCCACAGTTAAATGCCATTGCATTTCTTTTGATGATACATTAGTAGAAATCTCATCACTAATAACACCCCATGTTTGAGGATGTTCTTTAGTGGCTAGCCCAATTACTTGAGTTTCTACATTCCATTTGTTTATATTGGATACAACAGCCCAGGACAGCCTATTCGTTTGAAAACTGCATGAAAATTTTTGGCCTAGTAAAAAGTTATTAGCAGTGTCATTTTTTACTAGCCCTGCTGAGTTTGCTGATCTTACAGATACACAATTGATATTTGTTACATCTGAGATGTTATTATTAGCGCCATAAAGCTCAACTATATATTGGTCATCTTCAAACGTTACTGTATAACCATTGATTATCTCAACAGCTGGGGCTAAAGTTGTTCCGCCAATAGTAATAGAACTATAATGCTCGAAAATATCAGGATAACTAATGCCGTCTGTGTCATCTAGTAAGTCTCCTAGAGTTTCTTTAAACCAAATTACATCAAGCTTATAAACTTGGGGCTCAAGCTGCGTTAGATCAGATTTAAAAACAGTTATGACTCTAGTATTCCAATCTACAATCATCTGATATTTCCTAGCTTAGCTATAAATGAAAACATTTGTTGCCTAAGTTGATCTATCTCCATATTCTTTTGCTGATTTTGAGCCTCAAGTGCTTCTATACGCTTATGAAGTTGATCGATTTTATTTCTATCTGCAGTTAAAGCTTCACGAACCGCGTTAAAATTCTTTTTTATGACTTCTTCCATCATTCATCCTTTACCATATAAATTGTAAGATCCATACCATTATTCTTTATAACACCACTAAAATCTGTGCTTTTATAGTATGTAGGAGAAGAAGCTTTTCTTATTCTACCGCTAACAGTTGTATCACCAGTATAAATATAATCTAGAGTAATCTTACCATTAGAATCAGTTAAGTTATTATACAACACTGTTCCATCAGAGTCTCTTTTAAGATAAACACGAGCTCCTGCAATTGAACTTTTTGTCTCGATGTCTTTTACTACAATAGTTATTGGGACTATCAACTCAAAAATTATGGTACCGCCATTTGGAGCTGTACAGCGCGTAGGATCAATATTACAGTTTGGTGTATATTGTAAAGTTAGTGTCCCTGTCCCTGTATACTGGGCATGAATTGACGTCCATTTATCATAAGTGATTGTATCAAAGCGAAGAGTTATATTACCACTGACATCAACCCTAATCCCCAAGGCATCATCATCGAACGCAACCGCCCCAAGTGCATCAAGCTCACTTTGGTTAGTAACTGTATAAACTGGGATAGCACCATACTCAAAGATATTCCATATCGTACTTTCTGAATACAGTGTAGAACTTTCAGAAATCCAGCAAGAATACCTTTGAGTTTGATCTACGCCAAAAGATACGTCAACTCCGCCCATGTCAAGGTTCGTGTCTGTTTTCCCAAATACAACGTCACCAGCATGACTAGCTAAGTTATTTTTTGCTATTTCATCACCAACAATTCTTACTTCTGCGAGTCTTCCATTAATATACACTTTGTAATCACTATCATAATTCGCCCCACTAAACTGTGCAAATATATGATATGATTTATTCGGCTTCAACGGAGCATATCTTGTCCTTTGAACATAGAAATCTCCTGAGTCTGCGACTTGTGAGGCCGGAATGTTCCCAAATCCCATTAAAATAGCGACATTGTTTACAGAACCACCTTCTTTATAAATCGATGTAGGACATTTGATTAGATCAGTGCATTGAAACCACCCCCCAACCTGTCTGATCTCCAAAGCGGCACTGTTCATATCGTTTGTATCTTGAATTTCACACTTATTATTAGGACCTATCTCCATAGAGTAGGTAGTATCCTCACAGATAGGGGTAGTTACAAATGAATAAACGTCATTTACAGTGTCATATCCAAGTGGTCTGTTATTTGCTGAATCACCATTGTCATCGGTTGCATTTTGCATTTTCCACAGATGTTGAGGATTCAGCGTAGTTTCCAGCCAGCTTGGATAGTTATTCATTTATTTCTCCCTATCGCTATTTATGACTATTGCTAATGGATATTCTCCTAACGGATTATCCTGTACTCTAACTACTTCACCATGACATACAGGGCATTTAGCCCCAATAATCTCTTCAGATTCAATAACTGCTCCGCACTCGGAGCAAATATACCTACGCATCACTGGTCCTAATAGCAGTTACAGAACCACCAGACCCACCTAAAGTACCAGTAGTTTCAAAGGTTTTAATAGGCGTAGCCCCTCCATCACGGACACGAATAAACAGTGAGCGATCAGACCCTGTATAAACACCAGTAAAGCTTTCAGTAGTATTAGTAGCAAGGGTATCAATATAACTAATCCAACAATTAGCTCCTACGACTGCATCGGGCACATTAGAGCAGCCAGTAAATGTATTTCCATTATAACCTGTATAGGTTACTCTTTGGTATACATTGCCATCAAAAATACGAATTGTTCCGTTATTTGGTGTATCAGATGGAATTGTGCTATCTACAATAACAGAAGTATCTCCTGCGGTAGTAGCACTACTGAGTGTAAACTGACTATAGTCAATAGTACCGCCGTTTTCAGGCGCAACAAGAACTCTGTCTTCTCCAGCTACCAAACCAGCCACAGTAAAAGTGACATAGTTAGGAGGATTGTGCGGAGTATTAGTAAGATCAAATAGTTTATCAGCATGAGTAAGATCAGTGGGATTGATACCAACACCATAAGCTCCAATAACACTAGTACCAGTAGAGGCTCCAAGTACAACTGTAGAAATATTACGGTCAGTGTTACTGGAGAAGTCAGCAGTAGCTCCACTTGTTCCGCCAGTAATTGTATCACCACTAGAGGGCAAAGATCCAGTTAATAACTGTAGCCAGATTTTATCTGTACCATTAGTAGCTAGTAACTGTCCTGTACCTCCTGGCCAACTAATAGCTTCAGGCTCGGTAAAAGTTCCAGTAACATTGCTAACAGTGAACTCATTAGTAATTCCTCTAAAGATGTTACCGTCTAATCCATAGAGCGTACTAGTAGAATCAGTCTCAGTTAAATATTTAACATACTCATAGAGATCATTTACTGTTCTACCATTAGTAATATGCCACTCACTGTAGTAATGCTCTACAGTACCATCGTTATTAATGTCTAAAGATACATAACCTTCACTTTGGTTAACGATATCAGTAGACCAACCACTAACAGTTGCTTTATCAGTTTGATTGTTCAAGTCGATAGAGTGTGTAAGAGCCAGAACGTTGTTACCTCGAGCAGTACCATTAATTGGGAATTCAGAATAGGTATACCCAAATTCACGGTTAAGACCTAAGAGACGTCTGCCGTCAATATCGGATCCACCATCTCGAACTTTAATCATGAAGCGGTGAGAAATACCAGCTGCGGGGTCAGGATTAAGGCCAGCATATGTCTGACCATCTGGAGTGTTATTCCAAAAGTCATTAGCGATCAAGCTTCCATTCTGCACAATATCAATTTTAATGCCAAGGTTACCGTAGTTGACGATGCCATCATAAATGGTATTGCCATTGTCTTGGATAATTGAACCATCATACAGGTGCTCAGCAGCTGTGTCGTCAATGTTATAGGGAGCAAAGAGTTTGATAATGTTGTCAGTGGATTTATCTGAAGGAGTATCATCAGTGATATCCACCAGATCATCTCCAATTGCACTTGCATCGTCTGCCAAATCTTCTAACCAACGATGAAGTTCTAAAACTGTGTAATACCCAGCACCTACTGCGCCATGACCTGCTCCAATATAACGAATGTTTTTACTGGAGTCAACGGAAAAGTCATCTGCTATTGCCATTTTTGTTCCTTTTACTGATTTGTCCCGTCAGTATAGAAACATAATATGGCTTTAGTCTTGGGACAGCCCTTTACGCAGCTTAGCAATAGCCACATCATATAGCCTCCAGACACGTTGTCTAGAGGTCTGAAGTGCCTCTGCAATTTCACCTACAGAGTATTCTTTATCCTCAGGTTCGAAGTCCAGACTGCATTTGCCTTTCTTGTTCCTGTAGGAGCAGAACATAGCTTTACAGTCTTTTGCCGAATCAAACTTCTTCGGACACAGGCTGAGGGGATGCATTCATCATCTGCTTTGTGAGTTTGGAAAGGTCATAGTCTTCATTCTCGACTACAAAGCGGAGCATGGCAAGTTTATCGCCAAAGTCAGGATTATCGAATCCCAGCATATTAACTATTTCAACCACGATCAGATCAGCTTGCTGATGCTCTTCCTTAGTGGAGATTTCAGTGATCGCTTCACCAACCATGGCGAGCCCGTCTAACAGTTTCTTGTAAGCACTCATGCTATAGTTCCTTTTACTTGGAGAGATTTATTGTCGTCCGCATCTACTGTCCACACGTAGATAACGTCACCAGAGTTTTGTGCCGCACCAAATGTAAGGGTAGCCCCTGAAGCCGTAAGTTCCCCTAATTGAGTACTAGTAGTAGCATTATAGACAACAGCTTTAGTTCCTGTAGTATAAGACACAGTGATTTCAGTAGTACTCAGAGCATCAATTGTAGGCTTATAACTAAAGAATTTAAGATTAGGAGTATTCATAGAAACTCCGCTAATCTTTAGTTCAGTTGTAGATGCTACTTCAATATTAGCAAGTGGCTCATACCTCCAAGTATAAGTGCCATCTACACCCATGTACGTATCATAACGCTGGATATACCCACCATTATAAGTAATAGGTAGCTCACTAGTTTTAAAACCAGGAGTGAAATTGCCTTGAGCATCTGGTGTCCCTATTTTAACAAGCTCTGCAAGATTCAGATAGTAGATGCTGCCACCAATAGTAGTCGCACCCAGAAACTCCCCTGCCATTACCACTTCGCGATTAATTGGAGGATCAGCAGTGATAGCATCATAAGTGTCACCTCTAAGCAAAATTCCAGTATAAGCCATGTTAACTCCTTTTGAATTGATTTTCTATTTTAGTAGGAAATATATCTTGAGTAGCCTCGTCTTCCCTTAACTTATGTAGCTTAGTTACCTTATAAACTCCATCAGAAATATAGTCAAATCTACACCAATAGCCTTCATATGGACCCCGTAATACTTGTTCAGTATGGTTTTCCAAAAATATATAATCTTTACTAGGTATTGTTCCTGATGGCGGAGCATATAAATATGTACTATAGTAAGGCCCTTGCTCAGGTATTGCAAACCTAATAATTTGTTCAGTTGTAAAGTATATCACTGTATTAAACATATCAAATACCCTAGGATTAGATCTACTAGCCGGTATAGGATAACCGCTCAATTTAGATGTAACGGCATTATCATTTTGTCCTGGAGGATATGCTAGAATAATTAAGCCATTTTTCTCTTCTCCTTTAAACACATTAGATGTATGCGGAAGTCCATCTGTATAATACCTTCTACCTGATTTTACCAGTGGTGTATTATATGTATATGCAGTGTTTGAATACTTGAAGTTTATTCCTCTATCATATAAAAAGTCATTTGGATATAGCCATACCGCTGAGTTATACGGTATTTTAGTCGTATCTAACTGATTTACATTTTTCCATATTACTGGCTGCTGAGTGCATGTTCCAAATGAAAAGCACTGAGCTGGCCAACGAGTTAACTTTGGATTAGTTATAGCTACGTTTTTAGCACTCGGCATATAGTAGTATTCTCCTGGTAAGGAAAAATTCTCAAGGTTTACATTAGTATGGCAATAGGCATCGCTGTTGTAGCTTACTAGGTTCTTTACTTTAAAGTATACTCCTTGTGCTAGAAAAGAGCCTTGTCTATCATCTGTGTATTTGCTAGCGGTCTTTGTAAATGCGATGCCATTTGGTGTAGCAGTTTTCAGAGTCTTAATATCAAAAGTATAGCTGCAGTAGTAACATACTAAGGCCTCTGCGGCATTACCCCAAAAGCCTCCAGCATATACTCCCCCAATATATACTACTTCTTCTGCACTCTGCCCAGTTGGTTGATGTCTGCCTAAGTTCACACATAGATTATAATCAGAGTGCATATATACTGTAGGTCCACGCGATAAGTACGGCGTAGGTTCGTAAAATTTGTATCTTCTGTCAGCGATAATAAAGTAGTCACTACCAACAACTGGATCAGAATAGTAGCTATAGGTACTAAGAGAATACATCTGCTTATCTGAATATGGCGGCTGTGGTGGGTCTATGCCTAAATAAGTTTTCTTTGGCGTCCACAGTTTCCAAATTAATGCCTCTTCGCACCAATATAGTTTAGCCTCGCCTTTAACTACGACTAATGGCTGCTCCACCCACAATGCCAAGTCATTGACACTTTTAGTTTCGGGTAGATCTCCTTGAAGAACACCCCACTTGGTAGTAATGGTCCGCACAAGGTGCGGCTTGGCCCAATATAAATTGTCGAGGACCCTGCCTTCACCTTGGACCATTGGCTTGTCTATCAGTACATAAGCCCAGCCGTCTCCGGAAATAACATGGTCATCGAACTCTGCAATTGGCATTGGCACTAGACCTAGACTTGCTTCAGTCTTTTCGATCAGTGCCTTATTACCATCTAAATATAGAGTAACATCCTGGTACTCACCAGTAAATAAATTATAGCGGTAGCAACCTGCCTTGACCCAGCGTTTAACTAGTGGGGCATCAGCGAATGGAGCCTGTTTATTAAACTCATAGGCTCTAGTGGTCGGCGTGCCCAATACCCGCCAATTACCATCTAAATACTGCAGCTGCGGCGAATCCCACATATCAGTATTACCATCGAGTGGGTCAGTGAACGCCGGCAGTGGAGTCGTAGGAGTTACTTCAATCAAACTAGATCCTTAATCTATATAGATAGATTCTAATTGCTTATAGTAGTCTAAAATGTCCTCTTTCTCTAGGTAGTCTAGCTCCTCCTCGTATTCGAGAATATCCTTCGGGTATTGCTTTGCCGTCACGATGAAACAGTCGTGGTTATAGTTTGGTTTTACTTTTTGTACTAAAAAGTAAAACAAAGGAATATCTAATCTAGCCCGGACTAGCTTTATTGGGAAGCATAAGTGACTGAGCCACTCAGGCCAATAGCCTTCCATTTTTAGTAAATGGGAGATATTTCGTGGCGGCAGTGCATTCCCTATTGGTAGGAATAGATATGTTTTATCATCTATTTCATAATAATATGATGCAGAGCGAGTAGGATTAATATGTTTGTATGAGGGCTTGTAGTATTCCGCCATTTTTGGATGTGAGATTGGTACAGTGATGTATCTATCTTGTGTAATATAGATTCGTGCTGTTCTTGAGCCGTCTGCCATGGGTTGTTTGTCCCAATATTCTGGCTCACGTGCTTTCTTAGGTTCTTTTTTATGTTTAGCTTCATAGTCTATAGGATTAGATATCGCCCATAGATAATTATAGTATTTTGTCCAGATTACTTTTCCTAGTTCATAGTCATCTAGTAAGTATTCATTTGCAGTGTAAAGTCTCATTGATCGGCCATTTTTGCCTACAAAGTAAACTGACTCTACTGTGGGAGGTTCTAAAATGGCGCTTATAATGGCATGATAATTACCTGTTTCAGCTACTAGAACATTTTGCTTTGGTGGAAACTCTAGTTCATACCAATCAAAGTCTTTTGCTAGTGAATACAGTTGGACTTTTTTATTGTGAGAAAGCTTTTCTATGTTTTGCATAATTTGTGAGTAAGTCATACTATTCCTTTCTGAAGTTCATAAACACCATAAAATGGCGCTAGTTTTGCTTGAGATCTAATTTTTTCTAGCAGTGGGAGTGGATGTTCTATTTGTTCTTTTAGAACATAGATTATTGGTATGTCATTTGGCCATTCCATTTCTAAATGTAATACTGGAGTTATATTTATTGGGTCTGGACCAAGCTTTCTTTTTACTAGTCTATATGTTATGTCTCCTATAATATAAAAACAAGGTTTACCTTTTGTATAGAGGTTATATTCCATGGTACGTGCTCCTTTTTTATTTATTATATCATAAGTAAATATAATTGGTGCTTGTATTGACTTTGACTCTGCTATTGCTATTGCTATTGCCATTGCTATTCGACAATTTACAGTGCGCTGCAGCGAAAAGCGACGAAAGTGTTTTTCTGGCTTGCTGTCATCGGGTAGTTTTTATCGATTCGTGAAATAATAAAGTACGCAGTTCGGCATAACTACTTTTACAGCAAAATTATTTTTTTAACTTAGCGTTTTTCCAGCCTCGGAAAAGTAGAACACTTGCAGGCTAAAATAAAGTTGTTGTGCCAATTGACGTACTTACAACTTTATATATATATATTTATTAAAAAAGTATTATATTATATGTATATAAAGTAAAGAGCTGCAATGGCAATGGCAGTAGCACTCACACTGTCGTTCGCTTCAAAGCGCTCCCGCTGTGGGTTCACCTTTTTCAAAGCCATTACAAAAATATTTCATACTGTCGTATTTTGGCACTCTTAAAGGCACGTTGCCGACCGATTTATCGCAACGTGCGTCTTCCTGATTCACTTAAAAATCGCGTTTTGCCATATTTTAGTACCCGGATTTTTATACACTCAAATCACGGTTCAATTTTCGTTAGCAATTTCACCTTTCGTTAACTATTTGCCAACTTCATGTAGGGAATAAGCAAAAAAATTTTTCGTACCGGGGGCCTATTTTTCTATCCCCTTCCCGTGAAACGCGTGAAGTTCGCGAACGTTTGTTCATTTTGCACAAGGGACCGTGCTAATTCCCCATCCTGATCAAGACAGGACCCGTGTAGTATAGGCATAGAAGTTTTGAATCTCCAGGCGCCGCCCGCATTACCCATCTCATTTTCTCACAAGGGGAAACTAAAAAATGGAAAAATTGAGGGAAATTTTGCGAAATTTTTCACGTAATGAAAAGAACCTGACTACACGGGCAAATTTACCCAAGTAGCCAGCCTAAAATTATCAGAGCAGGGACGAGGAATTTAATGGCAACGACGAGGTCGTCGTCCATTTCATTAATGGCTTGTGCCAAGCCACCAATGATTATAACAGCAAAGATCAGCACGCCCCAGAAGATGAAAACCGCAGCCACGGCCCAATAGAGCCAGCTGAGGAGGGTCATTTCTCTCTGGGTGTGGAGATGCGGATACGAGGGGGCAGGCCCCACTCATCACGTTTCTTACTGACGTAAGAAGCGATCGATTTGGCACTTGTTTTGGCCTCGGGTTTGATCTGCCTAATGGCATCAGCAATGACTTCGTATGGAGCGGCAAGCAGGTCCTCATCCTTGAGGATCGCTTTAGCAAGCTCCTGAACAGTATCTGTCCTGCGGTTGCGGGACAGTTCGATGACACGCTCAATAAGTTGATCTTTAGTTAACTTATTGAGTTCAGCGCGGGGATCCTCAACCTCAGCCTCAAAGCCTTGGTATTTGGCAACGATTTCCTCAGTGGTAGGGATAGTCAAGTTCATAATGAACTCCTTTCTAAATTGGGATTTAGGCTCGATGGCCCATGAATCACATCTATTAATAAGATATGATTCATCGACCATTTTCTATATTATAACGCAAGAGGATCAAAATTCGACCCTCGAAAAGATCACGTTGGATTGTGAATGGCATTGCCATTGACACTTTCCAATCATCTATATTATAGCACAGGTATGCTTAGATTAAGCTTAAAGCGTGCACGCAAAGGCTCTTTTGATATATGCTAGTTGGGTGCTATCGGAAATTGGCGGACCTCCCCGTGGATCTATTGGCTTTGCGGAAGAATTTTAGCTATATAAAACGCTTAGCTGCGGCGTTTCAATAGCTTTAAAATTGAGGCGGGGGACCCCGAATTT
>JALWRR010000077.1:0-5469 GCA_026993975.1 Promethearchaeati archaeon
AGGAAGGCAGGTGGATAACAGTTAAGTGGTACAAGTCCCTACTAGAAAAGGATCCAAACGCCTTGCAGGTATGATCTTTATGCGAGAAATAATTTGCTATGTTTATTGCAACTATTATTGAGGTTTAATTGTCTAGTAATACTAGTCTGGTCAAGTCAAGGTGTATGATTTAGACATGATAGACAAGGTTCTAGGTATGCTCTAGGGTTTTTATATTAGTTTTCATTATATATATTTAATGTGATTTTGTGATTTATCAGGTAAACCCTTAGTAACATCATTACATTATCGTAACGCTAAAAATTAATATCGAATAAACTCATGATAAGTTACCAAGATAACCTAGAATATCCGAGATATCATAAGATGTCCAAGAACTCCCTGTGAATATTTTGGGCGTGAACTTCCCTTTTTAAGCATGTAATCCCTTTACCTGATGATTACTATGTCATCATTGAAATAGGAGTTTATCGTATTTTACATAATAATCAAAATAGCCTAAAACCCTTTGTCTAGCAAAATATTAACGGTTCAAGAAACTAGGATAGAATCAGGCGATAAACAATCTTTGCTCGGCTCAGAAGAGAAAAGTACTTAAGAAAGACCAAGCATTATTTCGGTAGGTGTTTAGCGATATCTAATATTAGGTAGCTTGCGCATCTAATATATGTCTTGATACATCTAATAGCCTGTCTACTCTTATGTAGAGCATGAACTAGTCAAGCTGATGTGGGAACTGAGCGTTAGACGAGAGTCTTGGCATTTCAGTTTTTTGATACACAAAAATATTCGATGTGCAACTCGGAAGCGGAAGTAAAGTCTCCACCAGGCTATCATTATACTAGGGGCTATACTCAAAGAATTTTCAGTATACATCAATATACATGGGCTGATAATGTAACCGTGTCAAAAATGTAATGTAGATCAAATTAGTATCTAACGGTAGGTCTGCCAACAACTAAAGTAGCTAGGGATATTATTTGCTAAATCTGCGAACCTAGCCTCCCTAACCCTGCAGATCTTAAACCTTACCAATACATCCTATATTCAATCCTTCCTCTGGTTTTTAGGATGGATGAGTATTTGAACATTGTATTTCTTGAGATGCCTAACGTTTAGCTAGATTCTTGATTAGTGAATTCCGAGATGAACCCTCCTTAGTAGCTTAAAACTTTCCTTCCTTAATATCATCTATCAAACTATTATCTTTGGAGAAAAATTTTTATATATTAAAATAATACCAAAAAACATTGCTTTAACAACTAATGGGGGATTGGATCTGATGGTACACAGGTATGAAAAAGAAGCGATCCTAGTTACAGGTGTGGGAGGGGCAGCCGGCATATCCACGATCCGGGCATTAAAGCTTACAGGAAAATTCAAAATAATAGGAGTTGATGCTAATCCCTTATCTGCAGGTTTTAAGTTCTGTGACGAATTTTATAAGGTGCCCTACGCATCAGACAAATATTTTGTAGACTATTTGCTTGAGTTGTCAGAGAAAAAGAAAGTGGCGGTTCTCATACCGACAGTTGATGAAGAACTGCTAGTCATAGCAAGAAATAGAGAGAAATTCGAAAGAATTGGAACAAAAGTTCTCGTAGCTGATGAAGAAGCTCTTGTAAGTGTACTAGATAAATATCTAAGTTATCAGAAGTTAGGCAAAGCATTATTCGCTAGAACTTGGACTTTGGACGAGTTTATGAAAGACAATCCATTATCCTTTCCAGTAATTATTAAGCCTAGGCTAGGTCGTGGTTCTAGGAATACTCACATGATAGAAAACATAGATGAGCTACATATTCTAGCTAGGAAAGTTAGAGACCCAATAGTTCAAGAATACCTTGAGGAACCGGAGTATTCAGTGGATGTGCTATCTGACCTATCTGGTAAAGCCATTATAGCAATCCCTAGAAAGAGGCTTGAAATTAAGGCAGGTGTTACTTGGAGAGGTATTATCGATCTTAGGAAAGATATCATGGAAGTTTCGAAAAAAGTTGCTCAATATTTTAAACTAGCTGGTTTGTCGTGCATTCAGCTTAGATTCAAGGATGGAAAACCAAAAGTTTTCGAAGTAAACCCTAGGATAGGAGGGACTTCCATACTATCAGTCTATGCAGGGGTAAATATTCCACTACTTGCCGTAAAGATTATTTTAGGTGAACCTATAGACACTAGCTTTTCGATTAAGAAGGTTATGGTTGTTAGGTATTTTGAAGAGGCTTTCTTCGAGACAGGTGCTTAAGTAATGCATGTATTGGCAATATTTGCCCATCCTGACGATATGGAGATAAATTGCGGTGCTTCCATAAAGCTGCATAGTAGTCTAGGGCATGATGTGTTCTGCTTAGTTCTAACAAATGGCGAACTCGGAGGGCCGTCAGAAGAGAGAGTTAAAGAAGCTAAAAAAGCAGCTGAAATCCTAGGGGTAAAGGAGATTTTATTTCTAGGTATGAGGGATGGTTATATAAGACGAGAACCTAAGTATATTAATATCATCAGGAGGTATGTTAGAGACTTTCAACCAAACCTAGTTTACACCCACTATCCGAATGATTCGCATCAAGATCACATAAATACTTTCCACTTAGTAGTGTCAGCTATGAATAGAATTAAGGCTTCAATTTTTACATGTGAGGGCTTGTCAACACTCAATTTCACACCTACAGCTTACAACGACATCACGGAAACACTCAGGTATAAAATAGAGGCTCTAAAGACCCATAGGTCACAGATTCTTCGCAATGCTATACCCGTAGAACACGTAGTTCTATTAGCTAGGATTAGAGGTCTACAGATTGGAGTACGATTTGCAGAAGCTTTCTATCCATATCGATTTATTTTTCTAAAGGTGAAAAAATGAAAGTCATGATTGTAATGGGTACTAGACCTGAGGTAATCAAGTTTGCTCCTATAGTTAGGTCTTTAGAACAAAGCAAAGTTACTGAGACTATCATAGTTCATACAGGTCAACACTATGAGTATCTGATGTGGAGGGCTTTCTTAGAAGAACTAAATCTTTCAACCCCTAATTACAGCCTGAATATAAAGGATAAGAGCTCGATAGGACGCTTATCACAAATGATTAGCAATCTTGAGGATATAATGAATAACGAAACGCCAGATGTGGTTCTTGTCTTGGGGGACACTGATAGTGCTCTGGCAGGAGCAATTGTTGCTAGAAGACTTTTAATACCATTAGCTCATATCGAGGCGGGTTTAAGATCATTCAATATAAGAAGCCCAGAAGAACTCAATCGTAGGATCATAGCACAGTGTGCTACGATACACTTTGCACCAACTAACTTGGCTAGGTTTTTCCTCATTAGAGAAGGAATACCAAAAGATAGGATTTTTGTTGTTGGAAATACTATAGTAGATATACTTGCTCATATGTTACCGGAGATTGCTAGTAAGATCAAGCCCCAGCGAGACATGATACTTACTACAATACATAGACCTGAAAACGTTGATATAGAAGAAAATCTAGTATATATTACGAATGTTCTACTATTGCTAGCAAGACGTTACCGTGTAGTTTTTCCTATACATCCAAGAACAAGAGAAAGGCTCAAAAAAAAGCATCTTATGGAAGTTCTGTCGCAGAATCCCAACATCTTAATTACTGAACCAAAGCGTTACTCCGAGTTCTTAAAATTGCTTTGTAATTCCGCCTTAATTATTACTGATAGTGGAGGAGTGCAGGAAGAAGCTGTAACTCTAAGGAAGAGGGTTCTAATACTTAGACCTACAACACCCCGTTGGGAGGTTGTGCTTACTGAAATGGCTTATCTCGTCAATCTGAATATTGAATTAATACTTTCTCTTGTAGATAAGCTTTTAGAGGGATACAAACATGAACCAAATGTCAGTATTTGTAAGGTAGTGAATCATTTGTTCGGCGATGGTTATGCTAGTGAAAGGATAGTGAAAATATTAGCGGAGCTGTATCGCAATGGAAAGCTAGTCTATAACTCACCTGATTTTTCCGGAAAAGGAAGAGGCATAGTTGAACAATTTCTAAGAAGTTATTTAGGTGTGGTGCTAGATGAGTCCAGCAAAGATAAAGGCAGTATTCTTTGATCTTGATGACACATTATACGACCAGAGACAATATCTTTTCCCTGCGTTTATGAAAGTCAGTAGATACCTGGAGGGAAGGCTTGGTATTGATGCAAAATATACTTACAACATCCTTGTAGAGATAGTTAGGATGTTTGGAAGTGCTTCAGGAAAAATATTTGATATGTTATTGCAAAAAATTGGATGCTATCCTGATAAGACATTAATAAAGAAAATGGTTGCTGTTTTCTACTCTTATAGACCAAGAAGGCTGATACCATATCCTCGGGTTATTGAAACATTATCTGAATTAAAAAGAAGAGGATACCGTTTAGGTATAATTACAGACGGTTATCCTGAAATTCAGAGAACAAAGCTCAAGACTTTAAATTTAGAAGGATTCTTTGAGATGGTAGTTATAAGCGATGAATACGGACGACGTTTTCGCAAACCACACGTTATATCCTATTTGATTGCACTAGAAAAGATGCATGTGAAGCCAAATGAAAGCATCTATGTCGGAGATAATCCTTTGAAAGACTTCTATGGTGCAAACAAGCTTGGAATGACTACAATTAGGATTAGGAGTGGAGAATATGCTAACATTAATGTTGAAAACCTTGATCCTGATTATAGGCCAAAGTATGAGATTGGTAGAATAGAGGATATTTTTGCTATACTCAAATCTCTCGGAGGTTAATATTATGTATTATATTCCAGAAATCCTCTTCTATGTGTTCATACTTACGTTTACTGTATATGCCTTAAGACACTACGTTATAGGTTTCTTAGCTATTGTATACCATACTAAGAAGAAGCGTGTTAGCAATAATGATAGTTATAATAGTAAGGATGTTACCATTAGTATCGTAGTACCTTGTCATAATGAGGAGGCTGTAATAGAAGATACGCTCAAGTTTTTGATAGGACAGAGTCTACCTCCATATGTAAAGAATTATGAGATAGTAGTTGTAGATGATGGCTCTACTGACGGAACACCAAACATCTTAGAGAAATATTCAAGACAATATCCAAATATAATAAGGATTATAAGAAAAGCACGAGCTGAGGGAAAAGCTAAAGCGTTAAACTATGGAATCAAACATAGTCGAGGTGATATCATTATAATAATAGACGCTGATCATTGGCTTGAGAAGAAATGTGTCCATAAGCTTGTGGACCGCGTTGCAAAAGGCAAAGCCGATATTGCTCAGGGAGTATGCATTATACGTAATGAAAACGATAACTTACTGACTAGGCTTATAGCAACCGATTATTATGGGGGATATTTTGCGGATCTTCCAGGAAGGACGTTTCTCGGTTCATATCCTGTTGCAGGCTCCAACTTCGCTGTCAACCGTAATGTCTTCGAAAAAATCGGATTATTTGATGAAGATGTGCTAGCAG
>JALWRR010000077.1:5479-6290 GCA_026993975.1 Promethearchaeati archaeon
GGATACTGAATTTACCCTAAGAGCTAAGTTAAATGGTTACAACATAGACTACGTTTTAGATGCTAAATCTTACGAAGAAGCTGTAACCTCTATTCGCGCCTATATAAACCAAAGAAGAAGATGGGTTAATGGACATATGCAAGTGGCTACCAAACACCTCATTAAAACTCTTTTAAGCAAAAATCTGAAGATTATAGAGAAGATTGAGCTAATTCTCTTTCAACTTATATATTTTGTACCTACTATTGGTGTTCTTTCGTGGATTTTCTGGTTAACCAAAAACATAATAAATTACTCTCTTGATGTTAATAGAATATTTTTATCATTACAGTTCATGTTATTCTTGCTACTGGCTTTTTTCTTTGAACTTTCCATAGGTCTGGTATTTGCAGGTAAGAGACGGAATTTTCTGTATTTTCCTCTTTATTTCTTTTTTAAAACCATCTTAGATATCATAGTTGCAACAGTAGGATTAATGGACTTTTTACGAAGAAAGAAAAAATGGATAAAGACTGAAAGGCGAAATTATCAACATGAGCCCAAGGAGTTTCAAGGTATTCCATGAGGTATTGGTTAAGAGTAAGATAGTACGATTAGGGAGATGTGTAAGGTACCTATGTCAATATCGCTTATTGCAGGTATGAGGTGAGGAAGAAACAGCTCTTAGTTTTGCTTCTTTTTATTGAACCAAAACGTTTTAGTGTTATCCAGAAACTATACAAAATAAAATAATAAAACATGCAAAATCTTCGCTGGTATTTATGCATGTTGTGGAATATAGGTAACAAGTAGCTAGTCAAAAAACTTATCC
>JALWRR010000078.1 GCA_026993975.1 Promethearchaeati archaeon
TAATTATTTCTCGTAGCACCTTTGTAACTTTATCATGCATTAACTCTAAGTCATTAAACTCATTTTCTTCTGACACAATAATCAACCAGAGCTTATTTTTTTAGAATAATAAAACAATTCAATTAGCTTTGCTCAGTGTTAGATTTATAATGAGTGGTTTAGATTAAAAGTTATTTCCATATTGTCAAGTTTATGATAGAACTTAGCAATAAGATTTAAGTGTAATTCAATATATATTTAATATAATTAGTTTTTTGTTAGTTGTTAGCCGAATCCCAGAAACTGCATTAAAACTGATAACAATCTAACTTACATAAGATAATTGCTCTAAAAGTTGCGAAATCCTAGCTAGTCTAAGGGGTTTATATTGGCAAGAGAGAGAATTATAGTTAAGGAGGCATTAAATGCTTTGAAGTATCTGTTAAATCAATTAATGAAAAATAATAACGATTTCGATGTCTCCTTAGATAAGATGGTTTTGAATTCAAATCTTTTTTCGTTTGCAGTTCGTTTTCTTCGAGACATTGGAAAGATTAGCGGTATCGTAAGTGAACTAGTATCCAAATTAAGTCAAATAGGTAGCCATTTAATCAGAAACTTAAATATGATGATATATGACAGAGAGGGGGATAGCGCGGATGACCTGTACTGTAAACTATATGAGTTCCATGTATATCCAATTGCTAGAATACTGGAAGCTTTAGGGGGATCAAATGCAATTTCTGGTACTTCTAGTAATTATGGTGATATTAATGGATTTGTAAATAAAGCTATAGATACGATGCTTAACTATTTTGCTCAGGAAGATATGATGATTTATCTTTTTGATACGAATCAAAAATTTGTACCTATTGTTCAGGGTATATTAGGATCACTAGATACAATAACAGAGAGGGATGTTAGAAATAATGTATATTCTACATTGCTGAAGATAAGAGATCTAGCGCTTACTAATGATCCAGATATGAAGAGCATAGCGACTCAAGATATATTTTACTTAATTAAACTAAGGTCTGGTAAGTTTCTAGAAAATGATGAAATGAAACCATTGTTCTTGGACTTAAAGAGTAGAGTCTTTAAGCGGGTCTTAAAAGGTATTGAATATTTAACTATGTTCGGTATTGAGCCGCCTCAAGGATCTATTGACTACATTCTAGCTTTAATGCCCAAATTCTTTAGCGAAATATTTAGAGTTGGAAATTCCAATAGCACATTTATTTACTATAGTAGCATAGCAGAATCAATGCATAATATTTTAAATCATTACAATAACAAAGCATTTGCACAAGCGATGATGAATTATCTTATAGAGGATACGGGATGGATCGCTAGAAATAATTATTCTTATGTTGATTTCGTTAAAACTGTAATAGGAACGAGTTTACTTATTCAAGCGAGAGGAGCTATAAGGAGATAGCTGTATAAAGGGGCATCTAATGACTTTTGGCTATATTTATCCTCTAGTAATTCTCGTTGTAGTGTGGAGTATTTTTTCGGTGCTAGCCAAAATTTTCAAACTAGATAAGAGAGGTATCATAATATATCCTTTGATCTTAGTTGTTAGGAGTAATAGGTTTCTAAGTTTTATTGAGAATGAAGCGAAAAAAAGAGATCGGTTTTGGAAGGTTATCGCTGACATATCACCAGCATTTTTATGGGTTGTTTTAGGAGTATCGATTCTCTACTTTATTATTAACTTGTATTATCTCTTCCGCGGGTCCATAAGTATACAGAGCGGCATCCCTGTAGGGGCGCAGTTATTACCGATAATCCCATTTATAACAGTCAGTGGGAAAATTCTAGTATATTTGTTGGTTGCTAGTACTATTGCAATAATTCCGCATGAAATTTCTCATGGAGTAATAGCTGTGCGTTCAGGTTTTAAAATAAAATCTACTGGGTTTTTCTTTCTATTGGGTGCAATACTAGGTGCTTTCGTGGAGTTGCCGGAAGAAGAGTTAGTTAATGTGATTGAGGGAAATAGAGATCAGGAACAGATTAAGTTGCGGGATATAAAGAAAGTGCTTGCAGCAGGAATATTTTTCAATATTATTCTGTTTGGAACATTCTATGGTCTCGTATTGAATTATGACTTGATAATGTCACCTTTTTTTGAGATTAATGGTGTCGAAATTGTTAGCGTTAACCCAAATTCTCCTGCATATAAAGCAGGATTGGTTCCAGGAACAATAATTGTTCAAATAAATGATACCAGGATTAGAGATGTTAATGGTTTCATAAGCTATATGCGAGATGTGTCTCCAGGCGACATAGTTATTTTATATAGCGCAAACGGAGAAGTATTTATTATTAAGACATCTGCTTATCCTAATGACGCACGTAGAGCGTATATTGGAATAACTATTATGAATCATTATGCATCAAGAATTCCCTTTATTCCTGACGAAACCTATATGGAATTATTTAACTTTATTTATTTATCCATGTTATTGCAGTTCATAGTTATTATCACGAATGCATTACCAATATTTGTATCAGATGGTGCTAAATTCCTGTTAGTTTCCTTGAAAGAATGGTTAAAGAATGATCATTTTTCAAACTATGTTTATTTACTAATAAATTGGTTATGTTTAATAATACTAATAGCGAACTTTATTTTACCTTTAGTGAAATAAAAAAGCTTATTATAATATGTATCAATAATTTATCGTAGTCCAAAAACCTAAGGAAGAAGAATGGTGAACATTAAATGGCAACACAACAGCCTATTTTAAGACCAAAAGACATTATCTCAGCGTCTCTACAAAAAACTGTAGTTGTTAAGCTAAAGAGCCAAAAATTAATTAGAGGCACTTTAAATTCATTTGATCAGCACCTAAACTTATTTTTAATAAATGCTGAGGAAATACAAGAATCAAATGTAGTGTCTCTTGGAGACGTAATAATACGCGGAGATAACGTAATACTACTCATATTTCCAAAAGAAGAAGGGGGATGAAGAATGACCAAGGGGACTCCCTCATTTGGAAAGCGTGGTAGGGGGAAGACGCATATTAGATGTCGACGATGCGGTAGACATGCATATAATGTGTCTAAAGGGTACTGTGCAGCATGCGGCTATGGTCGATCAAAGAGATTAAGGAGTTATAATTGGGTTCGACCATACCATAGACGATATAGGTGAGGGTATCTATGTCAGCTCAGAAGCCTCAACTATTAAGGAACATTATATTATCACTGACGATAATAATTTCTCTAATAATCATAAACGTTGGAATAATCTCGGTCGGTTCGCAACTAGGTTTTAAATCTTCAACAATGTACTATGATGTTGTCTTAGCGCTTATCAATGTATTTGTAGCGCTTTTTTCATTGATTCTTTTCGGTAGTATTGTTGAGTATGCAGGAAAAGAACCAGGGATATTTACGATACTGTTGGCTTACATTATACCAGCATTGCTAGCTTATTATTCAGAATTGTTACGTGATAATATGCATATAGCAATCATATTGCTTCTTTACTTGGGGATCTTCGTATACATCTTTCTAGCGAAGCCATCATAGAAATGATTTTGAGTTTTGAGTTAGAAATATAACTTTAAAAAATCACAATAGATATTAGGTGACAAATATTGTCTTTTAGAGGGGAGAGAAAGAAACTAGATCTAGGTAATTATAGCTTAGTTGTACTTGAGAAGTTCGGGAAAAAATTCGAGATTATAGTTGACCCTAGAAAAGCTCTTGATTTCCATAAAGGAAAAGCAAAAGAGTCCGATGCTATAATCTTATCTGACGTGTTTATAGATGCTCAAAAAGGAGAAAAGGCATCGATCGACGATTTAAAAAGAATAGTGACTAGAGCTGCAATAGAGGAATTTGAAGAGAAAGAAAACCGTAAACTAACGAAAGATGAGTTAGAAAAGTTAAAGAGAAATATAAATGAGCTTGAAGAAGAGGAGTTAAAGGAGTATGCAGCAAAATACATATTGAAGAAAGGCGAATTAAAGCTACCAAAAGAATTGAGAGACGAGCTTATCAGCAAGAAAGAGAAACAAATAGTGTCATATATCCAGAAATACGCAATCAACCCATCAACTAAAGCGCCTTATACTCCACAGAAGATTAAAGAGGCTCTTGGGACTCTATTCAGCGGACTGAAAGTTGGGGATAAGAAGATTAGAATAATGCTTGATCCATTAAGGGAGATAGATGAAGAATTGCCGATTATTATTGATGCTTTAAAGAATATAATTCCAATAAGACTTGAAATCATTGTGACTAGGATTCATATTCCTCCGCAATTCTCTGGAATTGCTTACGGATATCTAGCAAAATTTGGAAACATAGTTAAGAGTAATTGGCTTAATGATGGCTCATTAGAAGCTGTTGTGGAGGTACCTGGAGGAGAGTTCCTTCAATTCCATAGAAAATTACTAGACCTAACGAGGGGGACTCTGAAATTAGATGTAATTGAAAGAAAACGAATAGGATAGGCGTTTATTATGCCGATTTTCATGAAAAATATGGAAATTGTAACTCCTGGGGAATTAATCGCGCAGGGAAAAAACTACAAGGCATTAGAAGGTGTGTATCAGATAAATGATAGCATTTACTCCCAGTATCTCGGTATCCTTTATATCCGTGAGAACTCTATAAGGGTGGTTCCTCTTAAAGGAAATTTTTACGTACCAAAAGTAGGTGACATAGTTATAGGGATTGTAATTGATTATAATCCAGTATCATGGACCATTGACATCAGGGCGCCTTACTTAGCTAGACTTGATGCAAATGACTTTTTAGGTAAACCAATTGATCCTAATAAAGAAAAAATAACAAGATTTATGGATGTAGGAGATGTAGTAATTGCTAAAGTCGCTGTAACTGATAGAGCTACGAATCCTCAATTAGTTGCTCACGGGAAGGGGTTAGGTAAAATAACACGTGGAAAGATAATTGCGGTGCCTCCTAAAAAGGTTCCAAGAATTTTGGGTAAAAACAGGTCAATGATTAAAATGATTCGAGAGATAACGCGGGCGGAGATAAGAGTAAGTAACAATGGCTATGTCTGGATTATTTCAGATAATAAAGACATTGAATTGTTAATAGTTTCAGCAATACAGAAAATAATTAGGGAATCTCATCTGCCAGGCTTAACGGAAAAAATACGTGAAATGTTATCCAGTCAAATTAAGAAAATTGGGGATGATTAGGCTTGGTGTATTATTATGGTTGTCGTGATGAAGAATAATCTTATTTTATTAGATGAGAAAGGAAGAAGGAGTGATGGTAGACGATGGAATGAATTAAGGCCGGTGAATATGGCTGTGGGGATTCTAGAGCGGGCTGATGGTTCTGCTATAGTTGAGACCGGTAAAACAAAAGTATTAGCAGCCGTGTATGGTCCTAAGGAGATGTATCCAAAGCATTTAGCGATGCCGGATCGAGCAATACTAAGAGTTGCATATCGAATGGCATCTTTCTCTGTTGAGGAACGCAAAAAGCCTCATCCTTCTAGACGTGAAATTGAACTATCTAAGGTAATTAAAGAAGCGTTAGAACCAGCAGTGATATTAGAGGAGTTTCCGAGAACAGTAATAGATGTTTATGTTTTAGTTTTGCAGGCAGATGGCGGGACTCGAGTAGCATCCATTAATGCTGCATCTTTGGCTCTTGCAGATGCCGGTATTCCCATGAAGGGATTAGTGACTGCGATAGCTGTTGGGAGATTAGGAAATCAAGTTATAGTGGATTTAAATGATCTTGAAGATAAGTATGGAGATGCAGATATGCCAATTGCTTATATTCCGTCTACAGGCGAGATAACTTTATTTCAGATGGATGGTACTATGCCCCCAGATATGTTTAATAAGTGTCTTGAAGTAGCTATTGAAACACTTAATAAGATGCATGAATTTCAGAAAGAAGCGCTGAAAAGCAAGTATTTGACAAGCAAGAAAAAAACAAATAGTTAGGTGGATTATAATGATATCTGAGATCAGGAAAGAGATCATAAGTAATATCGAAAAAGAAATAATAATTAGCCAGCTCAGTAAGAATAAAAGAGAGGATGGACGAGGATTATTTGATTTTAGAGATATAAATATAATTCCCTCTCCTGTAGAAAAGGCTGAAGGGTCTGCTTTTGTTAGCTTAGGGAAAACTAAAGTATTAGTTGGAGTTAAAGTGAGTCCTGCATCGCCATTTCCAGATACTCCGAATGAAGGAATTTTCGTTGTTAATACGGAATTTTCCCCGGTTGCTTCACCGCTTTTTGAGTTAGGGCCTCCATCAGAGTATGCGATAGAGGTTGCAAGGGTTGTAGATAGGATAATTAGGAGTTCAGAAATGATTAAATTAGATGAGTTAGCAATAATTCCCGGTGAACTTGTATGGATGATTAATATCGATGTTTATGCACTTGATGATAATGGTAACTTGATTGATGCATCCTTGATTGGGGCTTTAGCAGCGCTATATGTAGGATATTTACCTAGGGTTGAAATAATTGATGAGGAAAAGAAAAAGATACAGATTGTGAAAGAGGAAAAGTACCCGATTCCATTAAGAGACATGCCAGTATCATTCACATTTGCAAAAATAGGAGATATCCTGCTCTTAGATCCAACAAGGATTGAAGAAAACATAATGGATGCGAGACTAACACTTGCTATTAATAATAAGGGAGAAATTTGTTCAGTTCAAAAGGGTGAAGGGGGAGGATTTAAATTAGAAGATATACTTTTAGCTAAAGATATTGCTTTAAAGAAAGCTAATGATATTAGAAAGATAATTAATGATCAATTAGTTAAGAAACCACGTGGAGAAGAAGCATGGAATGAAATAAGGGGGTTGGCTCATGGGT
The DNA here is from genome assembly GCA_026993975.1 of Promethearchaeati archaeon. Taxonomy (GTDB): domain Archaea; phylum Asgardarchaeota; class Njordarchaeia; order Njordarchaeales; family Njordarchaeaceae; genus Njordarchaeum. The sequence goes on from JALWRR010000078.1 coordinate 6,824, forward strand.
CGAACAAGGAAAGTTAAGTCTACTGGTAGATTTGGAGCGAGGTATGGTGCAGGAGTAAGGAAGAAAGTCCTTGCAGTGGAAGTTAGGAAGAAAAAGAAATATATATGCCCCAGATGCAATAAGAGAGCACTTAGGTGGCGTGCAATTGGGATCTGGGAATGTGAAGCATGTGGGCTCAAAATTGCTGGAGGTGCATGGGATCCTATATCCAGTGTAGGAAAAAGAACTATAATGACTATTAGGCGTTTGAGTAAGGGAATTAAAAGTGTTTAATTAAAATTAATTTACTTTTTATTCTTGTTCTATTTTTTAGATGCTTAATTGAAGGTCTGTTATATATGACATCTATTCTAGTTATAGGAGATAATCCTACAAGATTATCCATCTTAATGAATCTTCGAAGTGATGTTGAGATTTGGATACTACGAGATAAGGTCAAATGGGTGATGTTGAATTACTTGAGAAAAGAGATAGTTTTTTCTGAGAAACAATCAATGGGAAAAAAAAGAGGTTTCATTGGATATTATGGGTGTTTCATCATCTATTTTTGAGTTTTCGGGTGAAAAATTTGATGCTGTTATCTTGGCCACGCCAATCTATTTTGCTAGAGACTATATAAAACAGATTCTTGATGCTGGCTTAATAGTTAATTGCATAATTATTCCTAGTGCAGCTTTAGTTACGAATGGAGAGCAGATTGATTTATTCAAAAACTTAAGTGTATTGAGAGCTGTTAGTGATGCTGTTTCTGTTTGGGATAGGAATGGAAATATCTCTATAATTTATAGAGATAAATGGTATCTCGGCGCGTTATTACCTAAAAAATTATTAGGATGCAGAAATACTATTACCAAGATATTCAATAGTGATATTAAGATAATTGAAAATCATCTGGCTTTTAGCACATTACTATGGAGAAGAAATATATTAGTTTCTTCTCTTTATTATCCCGCATTAATATTTAGGTCAAGCATAGATTTCCTTGTAAGCAATATACATGCACGTAAGATCATTGATCTTATTATTGACGAAGGGCTTTCTGCAGCAAGATTAAATCAGATTAATATTACTTTAAGGCATAGCGATGTATATCACTTCGCGGGAATTTTAAAGAGTATCGTGTCTCCAGTTATCTATTTCTGGAATAGAGGATTACCCTCAGAGGTAGATTTTTTTAATGGTGCTATTTCAAAGCTTAGTGAAAAAAGAGGAAAACATGCTATGATGAATGACGCAATAACATTGATAATAAAAGGTTTAGAAGCTAAAATAGGTGATTTCCAAAAAGGTCGGAGAGCTTTTGAAAATGAATGATTCTAGCTACTCTTTAAATATTTTAAGTATATTATGTTTCTTCATTAATCATAAGTAATTGAATATCCCAGGAACCGGAGTGAATTGATAGTGAAAGCTGTTAAAAATGCCTAGGAGAAGGAAAAAATCAAAATTAATTGTGTGCAAGAAATGTGGATATAGCTGGGATCCAAAAGATATAGAGCCTGAAAAAACATGGCACATGGTTTCGCCAATGCCTGATAAGGAAGGTAGAATAACAGTAACGATTATGGGAGTATGGACTTGTCCTAAGTGTGGAAGTAAAGTGCGAGGTGTAGTTTCTAAAATGAGAATTGGAGATAATCTTGGTACATCAGTTGATAGAACCACGTTATTGCTTGAGGAGCTAAAGAAGAATGATAAAGTTAGTTTAGAAAGCTTGGCAAGCAAGTTTAATTTTAGTACAGAGACTATTCAGAAAGCAATAAATTATCTTATTAAAAAGGGAGAGATAAAAGGGAAAATAGAAAACGGCTACTTTATAAAAATTTAATAATTTTTAAGTCAATTTAAATAATAGTGGATCTTACCTCGGTAACATCAAATTTCAAATATATTTTATTGATCGTTCTAAAAAACTTAAACTACATATCAATAAAAGTAAAAATAAAATAAGGTGTATGATTATTGGTCTCTTTATATGGTATACCAAAGAATAATAATAGTGTTTATACTGGGCACTCGCTAAAGCTAATATGTAAATGCGATAGACGAAAAGGAAGATTATATTATGATTTTCAAAGCAAGAAATTTATCCATAAGGGGGGATGTTATCCGCATTTTATTTGTTCCTATGTTGTTAAAATGCGTTTTATCGCATGGCTTAAAAAGAATAAAGAATTAATGCAAGAGGTTAAGGGTTCTTCACACTAGGTTCTCAATATTTTTAGTTTTTGTTGGTAAATAATTTTGCATGAAATTTTTTATCTGAATCTCATAGTAAAGAAACAGTATAAGCTTATACTTTTGCTTTTAAGAGGTTTCTTAGCTTAAAGGAATTCTTATAAAACTAAGCATAATAAGTGGTTAATGTCTGTCAGTTATTTTTCAATTGTGATTGAAGTCATAAAAATTGCGATATAAGCATATATATATTGTTAGGAACAAGATATAACAGTGCTAATAGTTTAGTTAGCCTGGTGGTCAAGAATTGCCAGTGTTTCCTATTGATAGTAATGAGGATCTTCTCTTGGCCTTAGAATCAATGTTTAATCAATCAGGATTCATGTTACTAGATATTATGATTAGTAATGGTAATCAAAATACTAGAGCTTTTTCTGTATACAAATTTCATAAATCCGAAAAAATCAACAGTGATGTTCTCCGCAACCTAGTGACTCTTCGCTATAGAAAATTAAAGGGAAAAGGTATTTTCACGAATATAATTGGAACTTTTGAACCAAATACTTCTATTTATAACTCTTTAGATTCCGAATTACTAATCATGGGATTAACACTCCTAAAGCCTAAAAGTCTCGATGAAATCTTAGTTTTTTTAACTGAAATTGATAATGCAACTAAAGATTTGGCTCTTAGTTCAAAAAGAGGTTTCATAGAAAAAATAATCTTTCTTCAAGTGAATACGAATTATTTTCATACTTTTGTAATCATTATATCGAATGATTATAGCATGATTACTGAGCTGGCCATACAGCTCTTATTCCTGGCGAATAAGCTCAATTTATCATTCATTAACCCTAAATTGATTTCATCTATTGTTAAGAAATTAATAAGAAACAAATCCTGCTTAAGATGGAGTAAAATTAAGCTAACTGATAATCATAAGGATAAAACAAAAGTAATAGAGATTCTGTATGACTATTTAGCTAAGCATATCAGTATGAAAGAGGAGGCGTTTAAGGTTAAATATTCGAAGAATCCAGAGCTTAATGCCAGAGAGAAAACCACTAATATACGAAACTATATAAACCAATTATTTAGTCGAGTAAACGTGTTAATGGATTTATTCAGCGAAAAATCGATCGACATAAGAATCAACAAATTTCCTGAAAGAAATTATGTCCTTGGATTCAAGAACTTTAATGGTTCACTCAAATACGAATTAAAGTTAAATAACGAGAAGTTAAGTTCCAATGAAAATAAATCACTTTTTATGAGTTTGGTTAATGAGTTATTCAAAAAATGTAGAGCAATTAGAAATTAACGTGACTAACACAATTAGACGGGCAATAATAATGAGAAAAGACTTAATAACAACGCTTATCTTAGCTCTAATTATCATAGGTGGCGTCTTGTATATTGATATAGGCTTGTCGAAATATTCTCTCGCATACATAGTGTCAGGATCTATGGAGCCAACATATTACAAAGGGGATCTAATAATAATGAAAAAAATTAGAGGAAACGAGGTATCAATCGGGGATGTAATAATATTTAAATCGCCACACGACCCCAAAACATTGATATTGCATCGAGTAGTTGCAGTAAAGTTTGTTGATGGTAAGTACTACTTTCTAACTAAAGGGGATAATCCTCAAACTAATCCAGAGATAGATGCGTGGGGATGGGTACCGGAGGAGGATTTAGTCGGTAAATTAATCTATAGAATCCCATTTCTAGGAGTTATTGCAGAAATCCTATCAATGGATTACGTACGCTATACGTTGCTATTGATGATACTTATTTTGCTTATATTATCGTTAATAGAAGAAAGCGAGGAAGAGCGGAGGATATATATAAAAGCTGATGTATTCGCAAAAAAATATTCAATTAAAACAATAGCAATGATCATTTTAGTCTGTTCAGGTTCTATTGTAATGTTAGTTTCTCTCAATGCAGCTACAAAATTCGATGTTTCAGTTAACGGAATGAATTTTCAGCAATTATACTATTCGCACGGATACATAAACTATACGATATTAATTCTTACTATAAAGTCGTATGGACATTGGATAAGTTCTATTAGAAAGATAGAAATAGCTTTTGGGATTTACTATAAAGGAGATTATATATTAGTAGGTACAACTATATGGACGGTAGCTTATATCTTTAATGGTGTGAAAAAAGTGTCAATTGGTATGCTTGTAAACTCTTCAGCATGGGATATATTAGTGAGTAATCATTACGATAAAGTTACCTTTAAAATTAAAATATACGTGTATTCGATTATAAGCGGATGGATTAGACGGGAGAAATTAGTCACATTTTAGAGATCATCTTTTTTATTTTTCGAGGGTAGAACGGGGCAAAAATTGCGTGTGGTAGGAATGGACCTAGTTCAGGGATCAATCCTTTAGCATTAGTAGACCACTTGCAAACTAGCGCGTGCTCTAAGAATCCTAATCTTTCTACACTAACTATATCGCGTAAATGACCAGATTTTTTTATAGCTTTCTCTATTTGTGTGCGTGTAGATCCATAAATAATTAATCTATCTAATCTAGATTTGATCCAAGAATTAAATAACTTAGCAGATTTAACAGATAATTCAGCTTCTACTATCCTCTTTTCTTCATCAATACTCGCATTTTTACTAATTCTCACGTAAATTGGGAAATACTCCCTAATGCCAAATAATGTTAAGATTTCTCTATTTACTATTGTCTCGAGCTTTCTTCTTATAATACTACTTACAAAAGAGACGAAATCAATAGCTACATAGAATTGTTCATTATTAGAGGAGATACCGATATCAATTATAAGTGACCTATCTGTAATCCTTCTAACGAACCCTCTAAAAACAGCTTGCCTTCTAAGATCTTCCCAACTAATTAGAGTTCCTAATTCTTTTTCCAAGAACTTTTTACCTACTTGAGAATCTTTGCCGATTAATTTTAGTTTAACAAATCGTCTTGATAGACCTATTATGTTTATTGATATAATATCGAGATCTTCTAAGAATATGCGAATATACCCCATTAATGATTGCTTTAAACTATTAGTGAATGGAACATAAACTGGAATAAGTAATGTAGCTATTGCCTCGTTATTTTTAACCATAATAATTTTCCTCAAGAAACAATTTGCAATGAGCTTAGTATTCAAGTTTCCCATAGCCTATTAATCTATATTCACGTTCTATTAATCTGCTTATCGCAACGGTCTCTCCTTTCGGCATGGATATAGGTCTCGCAAGAAGGATCTCCGCTTCATCATCATTGCTCTCCTCTATAAGACCAAGATTAATATTTGTACCTACGTTAATTAGCACTTTTTCGCCTTTCTTTAATGGATAATTCTTCATTTCTACCCTCGCACCAACAATTTTCGGGAATAGATATATTTCCTTTACATGAATCTGTTTGAGGACTGGAGGTAAATTGTCTGGTTTGCCTAAGACGTTTCCAGCTAATCCATCTTCTTTCGTTAATCCTGGGTCCAAATTAGTAGCTATTCCTATTAATCCGTGAGGTGTCGCAGTGTTCAATGAGTGCCCTCCATCCGTTCTAATACTAACGACTTCGGAATACAATGGTATATTTTTTCCACGTTCATCAATATATCCTGGTCTTATCTCAATTTCGTCCCCAATCTTCAGTTCTCCTTCCATAAGTGCACCGCCTAGAGCTCCGCCAACGAGCTTATCAGGGTCAGTCCCAGGTAAATTAGCGTCAAATGATCGTGCAATATACATTAAGGGTGATTTATTGCTAGTAATTGATTTAGGTTTGAAATACTGTAAAATTGCTGCTAGAACTAAATCTACATTTATTCCTAGTGCTGCACTTACTGGTATTATTGGGGGCGTACCATAAATGGTCTCATTTTCGAAAAAATCAATAATCTGCTTATAATTTTTTAATGCTTGTTCTTTTGAAACAAGCTCAATTTTATTTTGAACTACAATTATATCTTTTATACCGAGCGCTTGCAAAGCCATTACATGTTCTCTTGTCTGGGGCATTGGGCAAGGTTCATTTGCCGCTATAACAACTAATCCATAATCAATGATGGAGGCCCCTGCAAGCATCGTTGAAATTAGAATTTCATGACCAGGGTGATCTAGGATCGAGTAACATCTTATATGTTTCAAATTAGCTTTATTCGGGCACTTAGATGTAGCGTTTGATATCAATTCAACGTTATTTTCGTTAGAGAGGCATGCCATTACGTCCAGATGAGAATATCCGAGCTTTATTGTAATTCCCCTAATAAGCTCTTCACTGTATGTAGCTGGAAATTTGCCAGTTAAAGCCTGTGTAAGAGTTGATTTCCCATGATCTACATGGCCAGCAGTTCCTATTATTCCTAACGATCTATGCTCATTTGGTTTTGAAGGCAGATCTTCTAGCGCCTCGACATCAATGCCTAATAGTTCGGCGAGTTTTTTCTTATCAAATAGGGTCTCTGGATCCTTGGGAGGGTCAAAAGTATTCATAATGATCACTCTCCATTGCTCGAATAATATTTTCAAATTGATATTAAGTTATATTTAGCTTTTAAGGTGAATCCAGTATGAAAGAGATCACTGAAATAAAGCCTAAAACAATACACGTAAGTAAACATGGAATAAGAGCTCTAGGAATAGCTGAATCTTTTAAACGAGAATTAATTCCTAAGAAATCTATTCTTGCTGGAGTAATCATGCGTGGAGATTTTCTGATAGATGGATTTGGGTTTACATTTGTTACTCTTGGAGGAATGGATGCAACAGAAAAAATAATTAAGTTGGTTAAGCAAATTAACCGTCCAGACATAAGCTTCCTTATGCTAAGCGGCACTGTCATAGCGTTATATAATGTGGTTGATCTACATAGTGTATACGAAGCAGTAAGACTCCCAATAATAGCGATTTCTTACGAAGAAAGTGAAGGTATAGATAGATACCTATTAGAGCGTCCAAGGGGCGAAGAGAGGTTAAGAATTCATAGAAGGAATGGTCCAAGGCTTAGGCTTAAGCTAAAAAATGGGTTAGATATTTACGTGAGACCGATTGGCGTAGACGCTGATCTTGCTTTACGTGTACTTAACAAATTCACTATACATGGCCGATATCCAGAACCAATAAGGGTGGCTAAAACATTGTCTAGATCCATTTTATTTTACTTAAGCTCGGCTTCTAATGAGATTATCGAGGTGCTTTCTGAAGTAGCTCGATATAACGTGAGGAAGGATCATTAAGTATGGTTCTCTTCTATTACCCCAGCTGAGGGATAAAGTTACTTCTAATGCTTTATCGAGACTAATATACGCTCCAGGTGAAACAAATATCTTGCTCTTATCTTTCTCTATGCCATACCCAAGGATTTCTCCATTAACAGCTATAGGATAATAAGTTCGATCAAGGTATCTTTTTCTTTTTTTAATCAATGGTTTCCCTACTAATAATTTCTTAGCTATTCCTATTGTAGGCTTATTAAGTAATAATCCGATATGCGATGCTATTCCTAGTTTTCTGGGATGTAAGAGACCATGACCATCAATAAGAATACAACTATCATGGAATAAGCGGTTTTCATACAGCTTCTTTATTGAAAATAATATTGGTACTAGTTCTCTAAAAGCTAAGTATCCAGGGATATACGGAAAATATACGGGAGAAATAGTAATAGATATCTCCGAGACATTCTCATTTTCAAATAATACGCATGACGAAATTGCTATATCTGGAAGAGAATCGATATACGCGACATCGCATGATATCTTATTTTTGCACGTTATATGTGATCTGTGTTCAGTGGTTTTTAGTGCATATTTTGATAAATACTGTTGCATGCGCATTAGAGATTGTAGGTATGGGAAAAGATTCATCTCTTTATGGGACCAGAGATATTTATTTAAATGGACTATTTTCCCATTTTCTATTGGGATTTGATCCTTTGCTAATAATTCCATTTTCTTCTTGACCCCTCCAGGAGCACTATATTTCCCTATTCTAGAATCACTATGCACTACTTTATAACAGGGAATATACTTATACCAAATGTTCTTAGCCATCAATCTACCTATTGTTCTTGCAGCTTTTAGATCTCCGAGCCCTCTAGCTACTTCACCATATGTAGTAACTTTTCCTTGTGGTATTTTTTTAAGAAGACTGTAAACAATGCCATATATGTTAGGTAGCTCCAGTGATACCCGGTAAGTTATAAATGTGTAATTAATGATCATAATGTAATCATCTCGGTGAAGTATTTGCGTGCTAATAATTTCTACTTTGTACTTGTTAGACCTATGTACCCCGGTAATATAGGTAGCTCTGCTAGGGTAATTAAGAATTTTGGATTTACGAATCTAGTTTTGATATCGCCTCTCTGCGACATAAGTAATGAAGCGTATATCCTAGCGGTACACGCTAGGGATGTTCTAGAAAAAAGTAAGATCTATGTATCTATAGACTCGTTTATTCGCGAGGAACGTATTAACTACGTGATCGGGACTACCGCAAGGTTAGGTGGAGATAAAAATCCGAAAAGAAACGCTATTTTATCTAATAGTATCAGAGGTATTAGGATACCTAATGGTAACGTAGCTATATTATTTGGAAATGAAGAAACAGGTTTAACTAATAACGAGTTAGAAATGGTTGATCTATTAGTAACAATTCCGACATCTGAGCTGTATTCATCTCTCAATCTTTCACATGCTGTAGCAATAATCGCTTACGAACTCTCGCTACTACTAAAGACGGCTAGGAAGTTGCCATATAGGTTCTCAACAAAACAGGAGAGGGGAATCTTAATACAGTATCTTAAGGAAATAGCGAATATAGTGCTTATTGATCTAGATGATAGCAAAAGAAGGATATATGAGGAAATATTAACTAACTGGGTTAATAGAGCGTTTCTAACAGGAAGAGAAGTGCATTCATTAATAGGTTTTGTCAGAAGAGTACTAGCTAAGCTAAAGGATTTAAGGTTTAAAAAATACGGTTAAGTATCTTGATAAGTCTTTATGCACACGTATCTTCTTCTTAAAAATCTCTATAAATCCTATCTGTTCAGCATATTTGGATAAGTCCGCTAAATATGCTGGATAAAACATAGCTAAGTATCGCTTTGGTTTCAAGATTCTGTATGATTCTTTTAGAAATTCGGTATAAAGATCAATGATTTTCTTTTTAAAAGTGCTCGCAGATCTTCCATATGGTGGGTCAGTAGCTATAGCATCTATGTGATTATCTGGGAATGGGCACTTTGTTGCATCACCTATAAGTATATTAATTTCAGCACCAATAGACTTAGCATTAAATTTGGCGCCAAAAGCGTGCTTAGGGTGGATCTCTATTCCAATGGGTACAGCGCCAATAAAGTAGCTTTCTATTAATAAAGAACCAGTTCCAGCAAAAGGATCTAGAAAAATATCACCTATACTAACTCTAGATAAATTTACTAGAATTCTGGAGGTTATAGAATCCATTGTGGCAGGAGGAGCAAATGGTCTGAAAAAAGGGTTTCTCTTAGTTATCTTAAAGCGACCAGTATCAATTTCCATAACGAGTGTATCTTTATCCTTAATTCTCATTATCTTGAATTTGTAAAAAGGGTCTCTCAAATTTATTAATGCCGGATCAATACTAATAGTTCTTCTAATAAAATAAAGGTATTTATTAATTTCATCAATAGGTGCATCCAATCTCATAGTATTTGGTACGCTTTTGAAGCGTTTAAAATGAAGGTTTTTTATTAATTCAGCATTCTCATTATCGATAATAATCCCAGACCATTTTATCAATGCTGCTCTTCTAGCTATTTCTAAACCGATATATATCGGAGCGTCTATTATAATGATATTATCGTTAAATTTAGTGATTTTTATATTTTTTTCATGATGCTTAAAAAAAGACATGTAAATACTTTTAATCTCCTCTAATGCAATTTCTTTAAACGCATTTGACTTAATTATTTCATATACAAATTTTTGTATAAGCATTTAAAAAATTCCCTCAGTGCTTATATTATTCTTTATAAAAAAGTGTTAAGAAATCCTTTTATACATGTTTTACGTATAGAATATCTGCATATTACGTTTCATGCTTTTTTTAAATAATTATTTAAATAAAATAAGTGAGCAGGGCGGATGTAATTGATAACAATTTCTGTGAAATTACCTGAATGGATGATTAAGCTGATTGATGATCTTGTTCATCAAGAGCTTTATTCTAGTCGCAGTGAATTTATTAGAGAAGCTATAAGGGCACATTTAAAGAAATATCTAGGTAACATAAATCAATCTGGTATCTATGTTTCTATTCCGCAAGATTAATATCTTATTTCTCAATTAATTTTTTATACACTTTATTAGCTTAGAAGTATACTTCGATATCTCGAAAGTGCTGGTGCTTAAAATGGGAGTCTATAAATACATAAGAGAGTTTTGGGCAAATAAATCATCTGAAGAGTTTCAAAAAATAATGAAAGAGCGGATAATTGAGTGGCGTAAACAACCCGCTATAGTGCGAATTAAACGACCCACAAATCTCTGGAAGGCGAGATCTTTAGGGTGGAAACCAAAACAAGGCATTATACTAGTTAGGGTTAGGGTTCGTCGAGGCGGTCAAAGGAAGCCTAGACCGAGAAGCGGAAGAAAAACAAAGAGTCTTGGTATCATAGGACATACTGTTCGTAAATCCCTGCAGTGGATTGCAGAGGAGAGAGCAGCCAGGAAATATCCAAATTGTGAAGTCTTAAATTCCTATTGGGTTGGGGAGGATGGGCAATATAAATATTTTGAAGTTATATTAGTGGAGAGAGATTCTCCCGTGATACGAAAGGACCCACAGTTATCATGGATATCCAATCCAGTGCATAAAGGCAGAGTATTTAGGGGTTTAACTAGTGCAGGAAAAAAATCTAGGGGCCTTAGAAATAAGGGAATAGGAGCTGAGAAACTTCGGCCGAGTCGCAGAGCTGTCATTAAGAAGAAAGCTAGGAAGAAAAAATGAGGCGTAATTTAATCTAGCTCTTTCTATTTTCTATCGTCTGTTGTTCATTAATTGCGTCGTATTTTTCGCTATGATTGATCTTGTTTATTGATATTTGCGGCGGAGAAATAGCTAAATATCCGTTTCCTATTAGTAATACGTTTGCTTTTGAAGACTTTGTGTACTCTATTAATCGTTTCAAAAATTCATTAGCTTTCTCCTTATTCTTCTTTTTCAAGAGATTCAAACTAACGAGCACTATATTACCTGAATCCAAAAAATCCATCATTCTTTTTATGTCGGCGATCGATAAAATATGCATTGCGTATACTGCTAAATTCGGTTTATTATTTAGCATCCTTTTAGAGTCAGTTTCATTAATTTTTGTTACTTGAATTTCCTGTTTTTTCGGTTTAAATATCTTTATCATCTATTTATCCCCGTATCTTCTTTTTACTAAATGAATGAAAATTTATTGAATGAAAGGGATATCTAGAAGTATTTTTTAAGAAAAGATATTATCTCTGAAACACTTTATTTCGTAATCAAAAACGATTGATTCTAGAGCTCTGTTCCAGAAACGCGGATCCATCTTCGACCCCGTAGATAAAAAACCGTGACTCCTTTTTTTCTTAACCTGTGCATTAATTCCAAATCGGTAGTTGCGACAGCCGCGTTTAATCTTATTGCCATCTGTATAATGATCTCGTCATATTTTTCCCATTTACGGGCTTGATTAGCTATCTCTTTAACTATATTAATTATTTCGTTAGGCACTTCTATTATTTCTAATCGCATTTTCTGGATTAGTTCTAGGGCGAAATCAGCTGCTAGTTTCTTTTTCCCTGTCTTTCTAGAAGCTAAATATTTCAATTCTTTTATTGTTGAATCAAGTACAGCTAATCTCCTGCCCTCTGAGAGACTTATTAATGCATCTTCTATATTGATGGTTTTTTTGAGTTTCCCCCCGCTTACTGGGAGCATTAACAATGAAGAATCTATTAATAAGTACCGTTTTCGCCTTTTATCACTATTATTGCCAGATTTTTCACTCATATTATAAACCTCTAAAATGCTCCCAGCCTTTGGCAGGTATTCTTTTTTTATCTAAAAAAACACCAGATCCTTCTTTAGCAATGCCAATTTTAATTGGTGGTCTAGCATCATATGATCTAAAATGATTCAAAACGTCTTCATCAGAAAGACCACGCACTGTAAATACTATTTCAAATTCCTCACCCGCAAAAAGCGCCAGATCTAAAGGATCTAAACCATTTCTAGCTGCATATTTTCTTGCAATATCACTTACTGGAACATTATGTATTTCCATCATAATCCCGCTTTGATTCGCTATTGTATTTAGAGTTACAGCTAATCCATCACTACTATCCATAGCAGCGCTAGCGATATCTCTTAAAGCTTTTCCATCATTTAGATTTAAGGGTGAAAAAAAGTAATTCTCTAGAATAGTATCTATTAATCCCTTTTCTCCAGAGCCATTATGAAGTAAATAATGTAATGCAGCTCCTGAGTTACCAAATGGTCCTGTAACCCAAATCGAGTCACCTGGTAAAGCAGTATTGCGATGAATTAGTTTCTTAGTTTTACCTAAGCCAATTCCTGTTAAAATCAGATCAGACGCCTCCCCAAAATCACCTCCCAGGTATTTTGTATTATATTTTTCACATGCTTTTTTAACGCCATTTAATAGAGCTTTAAGCTCATCTATATTTAGCTCAGAAGGTGCGGATATGGATAATAATAGAACCTCTGGAATTGCTCCTTTCGATATTAGATCACTAATCGTCATTGTTACAACTCTATACCCCATGTGAAATTCTGTCATTTTGGGAGGTGCATCTGTTTCTCTTACGAATGTATCTACGTTTACAACAATGTATTCATTGTTTATTTTCAGTGCTACAGCGTCTTCATTCTTACTTAACTGATTAGGATCTAACTCAATATAATTGAATATTATATCTTTTAGTATCTTTCTCTCTCCTAGTTCTTTTAATTTCACTGTAGATGACCACTCAAAAATGATTAAAATGTTTAACCTATTTTTCTCTTCCTGATTTCCTTTATTATTTTTTGTGCTGTTTCATCAATTGTTAAGCGAGTTGTATCAATAACAACAACTTTGTCTGGACCGTAATTATCTAGAGCTTCCCCCCAAATCAAATTTAATCTCTCAGCTTCGAGGTTCTCAGCGATTTTACTTGGCGGATATCCCTTTTTTCGTAATCTTTTCTCTAATTCCCCTGGTTCGCATATGAGAACAAAGCAAAGATCAACCATGTGATTTGGTAAGGTCTCTGCACTTACACCTTCTATAACCAATTTCACTGGATTCTGGTTATATAGTTCTGTTATCCTTTTTATTAGTTTATCTAGGTCGATTACATAGGATGATCTCTCTTCATCGTATTTTAAATACAATTTTTCACGTATAACTAAATCTGATAAATGAATAACCTTAAAGGTGAATTTTTGCAAACGTTTAGCTACTTCAGTTTTTCCTGTGCCGGGTGTTCCACAAATAACTATCAACTCTGACACATTGGTGAATAATTTGGAAGATCAAGATATTCTTGGATTAGTATACGGTAGAACTAAAACACTAAGTTTTTCATTTAATGTTTACGATGTCAAGAAAATAATGCAAGGACAGTTCGTTTTAGTGGAAGGAAAGAAGGATAACAAGCTTTTTCTAGCACAAATCATTGAAATAGAGTCCGTTGGTCAGAGTGCAATAGCTCGCTGTGAGGTTCTAGGGGAGATAAGAAATGATACGCTTGTTCCACCAATTAGACCTATACCTGCGGGTTCTAAAGTAAAGATGCCTCCTAAAAGCTTATTAGAGTCAATATTAGCAAAGACAATGCCAAAAAAAAGACTACTTTTGGGGAAATTACTTTTTCATCCGGAATTTGTTCCTGTTTACTTTAACCCTGATGATCTAGCGAGGCATCTCTTTATTTCAGCTACAACTGGAAGTGGTAAATCCTATACTATTGGCGTTATTATCGAAGAATTATTTATGTTGATGGAACGGTTTGAGAGAGAATACGCTATCATTATATTCGATGTGCATAATGAATATGGGGGAATACTATTACCTAACGATGATGAAAAGCAAATATCTAAACTTAAGCAATATAATTTATCTCCACGAGGATTTAAGGATAATGTTCTTTTATTCGATTGGGAGTATAATCCTCCCAAGCTCAGCGAGATTTTCACACCAGATAGATTGCTCTTTATTTATGGTATGAAAGAGCAAAGACATGCATTAATGCTGCAAAGATTAATAAAAGAGAAGGGACAAGCATCACTAGATGAATTAAGAGAGCTTGTAGAGATAAGTGATATACATCACTCAACTAAGCAAGCATTATTAACTCGTATAAACGACTTAAAAGAGAGCGGATTATTCTCTGACAATTTTATATCGCCAGAGGATTTTGTTAAACCAGGATATCTTACTATCTTTAGATTAGCAGGAACACCGCTTGGGGACTTTGGGATACGGTTCTTTGTTGCTGATATTCTCAGGCAACTATATGATAAATATCGTGAGAGAGAAATAACACATAAGACGATTATAGTAATTGATGAAGCTCATATATTTGCTCCTAAAACTGGTAAGAAAGATCCAGTAAGAGAAATAATAGAAAGGATATCTAGAGAGGGTAGAAAGTATGGTTTATGGCTTATTCTAGCATCGCAAAGCCCAAGGGATCTCAGTGACGTTATTCTAATGCAATGCAATAGTGTACTAGCATTAAAAATGCATAGAGAGGATATATCCGAGTTCTCAAAGATTTTTGGGGTTCCTCGAGGTATTGCTGAAACATTAACTACACTAACGCCTGGACGAGGATATATAAAAGCACCATCATTGAGACTCCCCGTACTAGTCGAGATAAGACCAAAATGTTCATTTGACATAAAAGGATCTCCTGAGAGACAGGAACTTGTAGAAAAAGAAGTAAAGAAAATCGCTCAAAAAACTCGAGAACAACTTTTATCGAAGAAAGAGGAAAAACTATTGGTAACTGAAAAAGTTGAGAGTAAATTAGAGAGTGAATTAGTTTCTAGAGAGAAAGATCAAAGGGAACAGAAAGCTTTAGAGGAACAAAAAATTGAGCAGAGAATTATTAAACCACCAATAACCGAAGTGCAGGTGGAGAAAAAGATAGTATTAAAAGAATCGAAAGAAGAGCAGAAGGAAATCAAAAAGAAAAAAATACCAAAGACAAAGGGGGTAATTGTAAAATATGATAGAGAAGTTACAAATTCTATCATTGATGAAATTAAGGATTTAGGCATAGCAGCGAGAGTTCTCA
>JALWRR010000079.1 GCA_026993975.1 Promethearchaeati archaeon
TCCTTTGGTGAAGTAAACATGGTTAAGTTGCAGCAGGGTAAGATACCCAGTAAATTGCTTAAAAGCATTATTACTGAAATAAAGAAGGATGAAACTGTGTTAGTTCCACCAAAGATTGGTTTTGATTCATCAGTTATAAGGATTAATAATAAAGATAAAATCGTTCTCTCCACGGATCCTGCTGTTCTAATTCCAGAAACAATTCCATACGACATGTTTGCTTTTGGAGCCGTACATTTCGTAGCCAGCGATGTATCTGTTTTCGGTGCTATTCCGAGGTACATGTTATATAACTTGCTGGTTCCCGTTGGATTCAAGGATAAGGACTTATTATTAATAGCATCTCTCATCAATAAGTATGCTAGTGACCTAGGAGTATCAATTGTTGGCGGCCATACTGGAGCTTATTATAGCTTGAGAACTCCATTAGCATCATCAATGATGATTGGTTTTCTAATTAATGAGGAACCAATCTTGCCTTCTAATGCTAAACCAGGGGACAAAATAATTTTAACGAAATTATTGGGATTAGAGTTCCTTGTTGCTCTCTATTATGATAAAAGAGAATTGTTAGAAGATATTATTGGCGCTAGAAATGCAAGGAGATATAAAGAGTTATATCGATTACAAACAGTAGTTAAGGAAGCGGTTTCACTGGCTAAACTAAAATTAGTTAACGCTATGCATGACGTCACTGAGGGAGGACTCTTATCAGCCTTAAACGAGATTTCTGACGCATCAAACTTAGGATTTGAAATACATTATGATTCATTACCTCTTAGTGATGATATCGTTAAGGTTTTCGAGAAATTAAATATTGACCCATTAAAAGTTTCTAGCACTGGATCACTGCTAGCTTCAGTAAGTGAAGATTTGGTAGAGGAAGCTGTAAAAGTCCTTAAAAAGAATGAGATACCCGCTAGTATAATTGGAGAATTCACCCCTAATAAGAAGGAGAGAATACTTATTCGCAACGAAGAAAAGATTAAGTTAGGTTATAGCGAGGAAGATGCATTCGCAAGGTTCTTTAAGGTATAAAAAAGAAAATAATTTTTAATAAGAAAAGTATTCCTGACTTTGTCTCAGGAGATCGCTGCTGAAAAGATCTCTGTAATGGATTTTAACTCAATATCTTTAACATTATACTCTTTAAACATTCTCTTAAACGTCACGTAGCACTCATCGCAGTTTGTGATAACAACGTTTGCATTCGTTGCTAATATGTCATCAAGTTTAACTTTAAAGGCCTTAGCTCTCGTATCCATGTACTCATCAACTTGGAGACAACCAGCTGTACAGCAAATACTATAGATACCGTAATGAGGCATTTCTACATAATCTCTTACAGCTGGTTTAATAGCTTTTCTTGGTTCCTCTACAATACCTCCTTTGCGGGCTAGGTGACAAGGATCATGATAGGTAGCTCTAAAATCATTTTGGTTTCTGTTTAACTTAAATACATCTCTAGCTACATACTCAGCTAATAGCTCAGATATATCTATTACACCGAAACCTAATTTCTCTCTAATCGCTTTATCTGCTAGCCATCTCCACCCATAGTACCCGCAAGCATCGTTCGTTAATATAATTGTTTTAACCTCTAGATCTCTAATTATTTTTGTTCTTCTTCTAGTTAATATTGTCATCTCATCCCATGCACCAATATCATATGTAGCCATACATCCACTCCATAAGTTTGAACTTAGAGTAAAATCTTCTTTTGCTTTTAATAAGATATCTATAGTTGCTATGAAAGAATTCAAATTATCTTTTAGACTTCTCTTTCCAGGTATCAGTAGGTATTTTGCCCCCTTCTTATCAACTGGAATTTCTTTATCGAACTTTGACTGGATATCGCTAATTATTCTGAGCCAATCCTCTTTAGTAATTCCATAAGGATGGCCTATTTTTAGTTCATTTTCCACTTGCTTCTGAACGCTGTCAGGTGTTAAACCTGCTTCATGAAGAACAACTCTCATATAGAGAGTTAAAGGCGGGAATTCAACTGAATACGGGCAAGCTAACATGCATCTATCGCACAGTGAACAATAACCATACGATAATTCCACCCATTTCTTTAACTCTTCGATCGTTATTAATGGTTCCTTTGTTATCTTTCTTTTTATTTTACCTAGCACTGTAAACTCTTTCTTAAATACGTCCTCAACCCTCTTCCCTTTGATTCCTGGAACTAACTCGTGCCTAGGATCAACAAGCCAGAAATGACATGCGTAAGCACAGGAACCCGCTCTCATACAGTATTTAAAGTAAGATAACCTGCTTCTATCTATTGCTTTAATGAATGCTTTCCTTATTTTCTCCTCATATTTTAGCTCTGCTTTCGCCATTACCTAAGCACCTCTTCTAGCCCGATGATAAATCATAATAGCTAGGTTTAGCCAGTAACTCCATACGAAGTGGAAGAATTTACTGAATGGGATATATGCTATTAAGAAGCTGGCTGTTAATATGTGTAAAGCTAGATAAAATTCGTATAGAGATGTCCCATGAGCATGCACGGCTAGGTAACCAAATATCACTAGAATTAATACTAGTATAAGTGCGAAGTAATCCCCGATAGTTGATTTAAACTCCCCTGTAAAGTGTTTCACGAGTCTCAAAGCGAACACTGTTGATGACGAGAATATTATTAGTATTGCTAAGAGATCAGCATTCAATATTATTTCTAGTGGTCCCCAGATAGTTTTCTGTGCTATAAATGCATCAGTTATGTTTTGAGGAATAGCTAGCGGAGCTAATATTGGTTCTAGAAATGGAAAGTAATGAAATATCACTGCTTGATGAGGAGGGAATAATAGTATTATAGCTATAAGTGGTATATGCATAACAAATATTGCCATAAAGCCGTGCAGGGGATTAACTTTCATTATAAACTTGAATGTTCCTATCCACTTAATGAAAGGCATTAATATCTTTTTAGATAATGGAACTTTTCTTCCTGGAGCATGAGGTCTCGGTGGTCCAGGAATAATGAAATACTGAATCACTTGATAAAAGAAACCCATGACGAATATTATGAGTGCTGCTGGAAGTATTATGTTTATTGAAAAATCTAAAAAATCCAATCTGAGCACCTCGCATTGTAAAGTGATTATAATCCATGGACATTAATCGTTGTCTTCTTCACTAATCTGCCACCAACATAAGTATGAACTGTACAAGCTAAACAGGGATCAAAGCTCCTAACTGTTCTCACGGCATCAATACCAACCCAATCACTAGGATCTGTCTCTTCAGTTATGGGAGAATCTTTAAGAGCATTCTCTATTGGTCCAGGATTATTATTTGGATCCCTTGGAGAGACATTCCAGTTAGTTGGAGTAATAATCTGGTATCTATGTATCCTTCCATTCATCACAACTATCCAGTGACCCAAAGCTCCTCTCGCAGCTTCGTTTAAACCAACTCCAAAGCTTAGCTGGGGCCTCTCAAATTTATTCCATAACTTTGTTTTACCCTTATTTAATAGATCTATCATAAGATACATGTCATGTAGTGCTGATGCGGCATAATATACATGACTAAACGCCCTAGCTCTATATCTCTCTAACGTAGTTGATTTCCCAGGAGGACTCCACGAAATTTCCATCGCATCCCATAAGGATGGCGGCAATAAATCACTTCGAGTTTCTGGAAGCTCAACGGTGATTTTTCCATTGCCTGACGATATGCTCACAAATGGATCTGAGATATCTACAGTTTGCAACGCTGTAGTCCACATTCTCGCTAAAGGACCAACCTCCATTGGATAGATATCATTACCTTTTTGCCATCTTGGAGTAGTTGACCATGTATATTTACCATTAAAGTTAGTACTTGTTGGAGCTGGTTTAGTTTCTTTATTCCATGGATGTCTTGGATCTAGGGAATTACCTTCAGGATCGCTGGAATACTCAGCCTCCCCTTCCCAGTCATTATAAAAGCTATGAGTCACGAATTCTCTCACACCAAGATGTATCTTTTTGAGATCTTTTTCAACTAGCTTACCATTAATAATTACACCTGGTTTAATCATTCTCTTACTTGCCCATTCACTCATATTCTCGTATGTCGCATCATAAGATTCAGGATCCTCTATCGATCCAAAAGCTAATAAATTAACTGGTTCTTCTCCTACCACATTGTATCCTTGATCATAAAAGAAGCTAATCATATCATCCCAAATTGTCCAAACGAATTTTGAGAAGCCCGCTAAAGCAACAACCATGCTAGCTAATTGTTCTGCCTCATTAGCAGTAAATGTTCTGGATACTCCTCCAGGAACAAACGTGTTTATGTGAGGGTGCTTCGCTCCAAGTAAAGAAGCCATTTTTCTAGCTAATCTCTCAAGCTTGAGTGTGAATATATATATTTCTCCACTAAAGGGATCCATCGCATCCATTATATCTTTTATTGTTGCGTAACCATGAACATCTCTCCATTTACATGGATATGATTGCGCTGCAGCATAGAACGAAGGATTAAATTTCTTCATTTCTAGTGCGGAGAAATCTGGACCAGCTAATTGAAACAGTTGAATTGGATGATCATATAGAATCTCAGCAACATCCGTTAAATTCCTTAAAACTATGCTCAATGGTGGAGGAGATGCTTTTAAAGCCATATCCACAGCGATCGCTGAAGCATAAGCGTGAGGAACAGGACACACACCACATATCCTTTGCGTAATGTATACCGCATCGGGAGGATCTCTATTTTTGAGAATAATCTCCCATCCTCGAAACATAGTCGCTATAGAATGAGCATCAGTGATTTTCTTTTGGGCAGTATCAATAACAACATGAATACCCAAGTGCCCCTCAATCCTAGTTATTGGATCTAGATAAATCTCCCTTATACTCATTCTGACACCTCCTCAACCTTAGATTCCTTCTTAGCCTTTCTAGCCTTATACGTTATTGACGCTCCCAATACAGCACCAATTGCAGCAGCTATCCCAGCCGCTAGATCTATCGGCATAGTTGGTGCCGGCAACGCCTTTAGGAATGGAGATAAAGGAGAGTCTGGGAACCTAGGATCTGTACAACCTATACAGACTGATCCATACTCAGTACAGATCCCTACCCCCTCAATAAATGGTATTGCTGTAATGGGGCAATGAACGATAGGTCCTTTGCATCCTAACTCATACATACAGTATGGTTGACTATATTCGCTAGAGAATTTACCAGATGAATACCAGATTCCTCTACCACACCTTTCATGTACAGTATTCCTATATAAGAAAACAGGCCTAAAGTACTCATCTAGCTCAGGAGCTGGAAGAAGATTCTTGACTGTCAGCAATAAGTGAGCAAATGTTTTAGTCTGCCAATCTCCAGCTGCAGGACAACCAGGAATATTAATTACTGGTAACCCTGCTTTACTCCGGAAATCTCTACCTAATACATCATATACCCCTCTCGCACCAGTTGGATTAGGTGCTCCAGCAGGTATTCCACCAAATGCAGCACACGTACCCACCGCTACTACAGCTTCAGCATATTGGGCTGCTTCAGTAAGCCATTCAGTAGCTTTGATAGGCTCACCGTTTAGTGATCCGATAGAAGACCAGTACCCTTCTCCAGCTTTTGATTCATCTGGAAAAGCTCCTTCAAGAACCAGTAACATTGGTGAGATCTCTCCGCTTTTTGCTTTCTCAAGTATTTCTACAGCATCCCACTCTTTCGCAATATCTCCTTTTTCTCCCCTTACGACATCAACTCCCCATTGCGGAGATAATGTTTGGTGAAAATCTAGAGTTACTTCGCCAATATTCTTGAATTGGCCTAATAATACATCAAGAATAGAGGGATCTGTAGCATTTAGTAGTGCTACGCTATCCCCGCTACATGATTGAGAATGCACCCATACTATATGTATGGGCTCCTCTTCACCTTGAAGCATCTTTTTTGCTTCTTCCGCTGCTAACTCAAGTACCTTATCGTTTGGTAAAATCTTAGATAATGTTAAGATTGACGCCATGACTAAGGCGGTTTTAAGAAAGATTCTTCTCTTTAATTTCATTGAATCACCAACTTTCTCTTTATTAGAATGTTTATACTATATATAAAGAGAATATACATGCATATAGATTACAGCTTATTAATTGAAAATGTATATTTAAATTTTTCCATCTAAAAGAAGATGGTCGGAGTTTTTTTTAATCGCATCTAATTATACGACTAGTTATGTTTTTAGGGGGGCCTAAGGCCTAATATTCAACAAGACTCAACCTGAGATGCCCAAAATG
>JALWRR010000080.1:0-18939 GCA_026993975.1 Promethearchaeati archaeon
TAGGTATTTATATTGGAGATAAAAAGAATGTTGACCCAACCAGCAATAAAAAAACCTAATATTTACATTGATAAGATTTGAGTGATGTGACTTAATGATACAAAACAAAAACTTTTTAGTATAATTTATGTACCTTATTCTTACAATTTATAAGATTATCTACATTGATTAACGTGAGTAATAATGAGGAGAAGAAAAATAGATGACATTGACTTAAAGATCATTGAGGAGCTTAGGAAAGATGGTAGGATGAAATTAACAGAGATAGCTGATAAACTAAATATAACTCATCCTAGCGTTCATGAAAGAATCAAGAAACTCGTGGACAATGAGATAATAAAAATACAAGCAAACCTTAATTTATCTAAGCTTAGATTAAAAGCTGCCTTCGTCTCCATTAGAATGAAGGATACTCGAGGAATACCAAGCCTAATCAATAAGTGCTCTAATTGCTCTAAATTGATTCTAATGGGATTTGGTTCAGGAAAATACAATGTGTTTGCTATCCTGATAGGGGAAACATTCGACGAATTAAGATGTACTATTGAAAAGAACTTTAGTGATAGGAATATAGAGGAAATAATGGTCTCTTATGGAGAAATTATTTACCCAACTTATCTCCCAATTCAGTTTAGCTCTAGTCCAGAGGAAATTATTAATGAAATTTGCTCTAAATGCTTATTTTATAAATCCAGAATCTGCAAAGGATGTGGAAGCTTTCTTAAAAACATAAAAGAAGCAGTAGTTCAATGATTATAGAACAAATAGGTTAACTTTATATGTATAATTAAGTAAGGTTTACATTTTGTAAGATTAAAGGATTAAAAAATGATTAAAAGGTGTGTTTTTTGAACAATAATATTAGGGAGGAGATAAAGGAGAAAATCAAGAAAGCTCTAAGAAATGTTTATGATCCAGAAATTCCAGTAAACGTGCTGGATCTCGGGTTAATATACGAGATCAAAGTATCAGATAATTTAGAGGTACTAGTGAAATATACATTGACTGCTCCAGGATGTCCCTTAGCCCCTTTCTTAGATGCCCAGATAATCCAAGCTATTAAACAAAATGTTCCTGAAGTCAAAGAAATAAAAACTGAACTCGTTTTAGATCCTCCATGGTCTCCATTAATGGTTACTAAAGAGGGCAGAGAACAATTGAAGTTACTTTATGGTTACGATGTTGTTGGAGAATGGTTGAAACGGATGGGGGTGAGTGAAAATGAGCAGTCTCAAAGTTGAGAACTTAACTGTATCAATCGAAAATAAGGTTGTATTGCGGGATGTATCATTCGAATTGCAGAGAGGAGAAATCTTATCGATAATGGGTCCTAATGGTTCTGGGAAAACATCTCTAGCTCTCACAATTATGGGGCATCCAAGATATAGAGTTATCTCTGGAAGAATACTGATAGATGAGGAAGACATAACTAATTTACCTCCAGATGAACGTAGCTTGCGAGGATTATTCCTAGCATTCCAAAACCCCGTGGAAGTAAGAGGTATTAGATTATCAACACTCATCTTCTCTGCATTAAATAAGAGAAGAGGAGAAAAAAATTTACTTAAAAGCGATCCACAAATCATTCCATTACTTATGAAAAATCTACGAGACGTTGGGTTAAGTAACGAACACTTGCAGAGAGAGGTAAACCTTGGTTTTAGTGGTGGCGAAAAGAAGCGCTCTGAACTACTTCAAGCGTTGATGCTTAAGCCTAAATTCTTAATTTTAGATGAGCCTGATTCTGGATTGGATGTTGATGGAATAAAGATAACAGCTGAGAAAATTAAGGAATTGGCTTCTCAGGGAACTGGAATAATAATCATTACACACTATGCTAGACTACTCAAGTATCTATCTCCAAGGGAAATCATAGTTATTCGGGATGGAAAAATAGTTACTCGTGGCGGCTCAGAACTATCATACCTAATTGAGGAGAAGGGCTATGAAGCACTAAACGGTGATTTAAATGCGTGAAAGCGACATAAATAGCCTTATTGCAAATGTACCTAAGTGGGAAGAGCTAAGCGAGTTACCTACCCCTAAAGAAATAATTGTTGGCGGGGAATTAAGAGAATCAGTGATAAGGGATATATCCCGCATTAAAAAAGAACCAAACTGGATGCTGAGATTGAGATTAAAAGCCTTTGAGATATGGAAAAAATTACCAGCTCCGAACTGGTTGCTTGGTGTGGAGGATCTAAATGTAGAGGACTTAGCACACTACGTAAAGCCAGCGGTCTCAACCAAGAATGATTTTCAATCATTACCCGAAAAAATACTCGAATTCTACGTATCCCTAGGGATACCGGAAAGTGAAGCGAAGTACCTATCTGGATTAGCGGGGGTACTTGATTCAGAAACAATACTTATCAGGATTAAGGAATGGTTAAAGAAGAAAAATGTAATATTTATGGAAACGGAGGAAGCTGTAAAGAAGTATCCAGATCTGGTTAAAAGATACTTCTCTAAGATCTATCCAATGGCGGATCATAAATTTGCAGCGTTACATTACGCTTTATGGAGTGGTGGTGCATTCGTTTATGTTCCTCCAAATGTAAAGATAACTCAACCAATAGAAGCGTTCTTCATGATCTCTAGTTCGTTAGAGAGCCAGTATGAGCATACGATGGTTATAGCTGATGAGAATAGTTATATTCATTTTATAGAGGGATGCGCTGCACCAATGTTCCCGAAATATAGTTTTCACGATGGAGCTGTTGAAGTATATGTTCATAGGAAAGCTCACGTTAGATTCACTACTATACAGAATTGGAGCAAGAGAATAATCAATTTCAATAATAAGAGATCAGTCGTTGAGGAGGACGGTTACGTCGAGTGGTTGGAAGGCGGTATAGGGGCAAGAGTAAGCTATGTTTATCCCTCCGCTGTTTTACGAGGAAGAAACGCTAAAGCATCAATACTAGCTGTTTCAATAGCTAATGGACCATACATAAAGGATAGTGGAGCGAAGGTTTATCACTTAGCTCCAAACACTAAGAGCGAAGTAATAGCTAAAAGTATTAGTAGTAATGGTGGCTTAACGGTCTATCGTGGGTTAATATATATGGCTAAAGGTGCTAAAAACGCAACTAGTCATGTTCAATGCGATAGCTTGCTTCTCGATAATAAGTCTAGAAGCGTAACGATACCCCACAACCAAGTACTTGAGAATAGCGCAGATGTTACTCATGAAGCAACTGCGGGACGAATCAGCGAGGATGCTCTCTTTTATTTGCAGAGCCGTGGATTATCTGAGGATGAGAGCAAGAGCTTGATTGTTCTCGGATTCATGCATGACTTGATTAAGGAGTTACCATTTGAGATGGCCAATATCCTAAACACCGTTGTTCAGTTAGAATTCTCTAAAATCGGAGGTGTCGGTTAAATGATTAGTCTTAATGAGCTACGGAATAGAAGCTCTCTACTTGCTAATTCATTACCCTATCAATTAATTAAGGATTCCCCAACAATCAAGTATTATACTAATTGGAAAGCTTTTGATAAGTTTCATTTACCAGGCGATATCTCTGAACTGAAAGAAGCTGTAAACCCAGTAAAGTTACCAAGTAGCGTAAACCTCCTTATTGCTGGAAGAAAAATGTTGCAGGATAATGTTCCAGATAAAGTCCAGGTAACACCGTTGAATGAGATATTTTCCCAAGATATAAAAACAAGAGCAGATGCGATCCATTACGCCTCTATAATACAAGCATTAGATATTCACTTCATTGAACAAAGTTCGATTTTTCCGTTTAGATTGACAATAGAGAGCATTCTTGGAGGAGATATTCACGAGGGCTATCATGTTAGGATCTTTATCCATGATAAATCGAGCGTTGATCTGGAAATATTTGAGATAGCTCTGAGTGATTTATCAGCATACAACAGCATTATTGAATTAATAATAAATGAGAACTCTAATGTTAACTTGACCCATGTCGTGATATCTAATTCACATTCGCCAAGCATGTCTCATCTTAAAATCATATTAAATGAAAATAGTTCCCTTAAAATAAACTCGTTATGCATTGGGGGATTAATGCATAGACAGCAAGTTTACAGCCTTATAAGAGGGAATAACTCTAGAATGAACGCTAATGCAGCTTTATTAGGAGATAAGGAAAATAAAATTGATTACGTTTTTGATTCCATGTTGAAAGGCAGTAATAATGAATTAATATTTAATGGTTTAGCGATAGCTGAAGATAAGGGATATGTAAGCATGAGAGCAATAGGAAGAATATCAGAGGTAAGTAAGAACGCACTTGTTGATGTTCGGGGACACACCTATAATATTGGATCAGAAGCCACAGCAATAGGATCCCCTGTGTTGGAGATAAACAGCAATAACGTTAGATTAGCTAGGCATAGCGTTAGTATCTCTAATATCTCGGAAGATATATTGTTTTACTTAATGTCTCGAGGGCTCTCTCTAGGAGACTCAAAGAAAATATTTAAGTCAGAGCTTATGAGCAGAGTCATTGCTGGAAGCAATGATTATGTTAGAGAGGATGTTAGAGAAGTCTTAGAGATACTTCTAAACACTACTTTGCCAGACACGATAGATTAATCCCTAGGCGCAGTAACTTTAATCACAACATTTCTTTTTTGAAACTCCCTTATTATTGACTCATATAAATTCTCTTTCTTACCAATTAATTCTAGCGGAACCACACCCGGATCAATCTTTTTCTTCGCAACTAATCTAGCAATTATAGCGCACGTGAACCCTGTAGTTCTACTCATAGCTGTTAATCCAGTAACCTCATCATACTTATCAACTAGATCAAATTGGTACCGAGAAACATTCCCTTTTAAGTATCCATCAATAATAATTCTTAGGATAGCTATATCTCGAGGATCATCGCTTCTCATTAAGTCCCGTAGCAACGCTATAGCAATCGATCTAGGTTTAATTCTCTGCCCCATAACTATAATCTCTCTATCATCTAGAAAGCCAAGATCTCTGAGAGTTTTTATTTTGCTTAAGTGACCCGGATACCTAATAGTTATCTCTGACATATTCTCAGCCTTAATTGTTTTTAGAAGAGTCCTTAATCCATCTGTATAAATGGCTTCAAACGTGCCTAAGCCCTCCAGATTTATCCTCATTATTTTCGATAATGGATCAATAAGCTTTATTTCATTATCCCTAATCACTCTCGCAACTCTAGTATATTCCTCTATAAGATCCTCAATAGACCATGTGAGAGTATAATATAATGGTGGTTTAGGATTCTGAGGCAAACCGCCCACTATTATCTGCACATTCTTAATACTCTCTAGCTTCGAGGCTGCATAACCTATCAATAAATTGCTTATACCGGGACAAAAACCACTATCAGGAATATAAGTTGCCTTTGCGTCTCTAGCTAAATTCGATAACTCAAATGGATCTTCTGGTGAATACGAGGTATCTACTACGCTGATTCCCTGCGTCAAAATCTCTTTAATCACCCTATGACTTATTCGCCCAGGAAGCGATGAGCAGACAACGTCCACATCATTAAGAAGCTTTAGTAACTCGCTTCGCTTAGTTACATCCGCAGTTATTGTTTTTATATTCCTATCTCTAAAAATCTTCCTAATCTCCTTTAATCTCTTGTTATTTGCATCAACTACATGTACTTCACTTACTTTTGGCTCCATAAATAATAAATCATGTATAATAGCTAATCCTATATTTCCAGCTCCGAGAACAAGTATCCTCAAAGCCATGACCTCTTATATTTATATTTTTATGTCAATGTTAAAGTTTTAAATCCACAATATTAAACATAACTTTGAATATATTATGTTTTTTCCTGTTTTTATTCACTAATATTAGAGGGAGGGTTCACGTAAATGCCAGAGCTATATATCTATAAGAGTAAGGTTCAGGAATTAGCTAAAAAAGAAGGGATGCGGGTAGCCTCCTCTTTTTATGATGCTCTCAGTAAGAAGGTTGAGGAATTAGTGATTGAAGCAATAAAGAAGGCGAAAGAGAAGAAGAGAAAGACGCTTACTGAAGAGTTCTTATAGAAGCAATATTTTTAGTTAATTCTAAATTTTTAATTTCTTTTTTATTCTTTTTAACAAGGTTAAAAGAGGTGGTTAGTATGATGCCTATCAAGAGAATAAAAGTTGCATTCGCTGGTGATGCTGGAGTCGGTAAGAGCAGTATAATAATGAAATATCTGGGGGTAAAGGATATTTCTCAAATAAAGAAAACCAGAGGTGTAAGCATTGAGAACGCGAAATACTCTGGAATTGAACTAATAATATGGGATTTCAGCGGGCAAGAACATTTTAGAGACATAATAGTACCATTTCTAAATGGGTCAAACATAGTTGTGTTAGTATTTGATTTATCCGAAGCTAAGACCCTTTATAATCTAGTTACTAAGTGGTCTAATTACGTTCTAGATCTCTTAGGTCCAAAGATACCAACCGTGATAGTTGGAAATAAGAAGGATATAAAGAGCTTAAACGATGATTTTATAGAGGAGAATCTAAAAGAACTCAAAACAAAGCTCAATGTTGTCTCATATATCGAGACATCAGCGCTTCTCAACAATGGAATTGATTCGTTATTCGAGAACTTATTTGAGATAGCTCAGACAATCGATGTATAATGAGCGAGATGGTAAAGCGATATGATCACAGATATAGCTATTGTTAAGTGCCCATTATGCAAAAGAATAACCAAAGTACCCCGCCTCTACGCCCCTGGACTAAAAGGAATCAAGAAGATCGCGGTTAATCATGGTGACCACTTCCTGATAATCGGTTTCGATAAGTATGGAGTCGTTAGGTACTATGATATTTTCAAGAAAATGGTGTTCACGAGAAATCCGAATAGCATCTCAATTACTTGTAAGGTTTGTGGGGAAAGAGTATACATAGATAACAATATCTCTTTTGATAGATTCGCTATTGATCATGGAGATCACGTATTGCTCGTGTATAAAGTAGGAAGTAAACTAGAAGTAGAGACAATCGATGTTGTTAAACAAGTATATGGGTTACCTAAACACAATATAATAAAAAAGATACTTAGGCACATTAGTAGAGAGGAGTTCGCATATATAATTCTAGAATTCATAAAAAACCCTAATTCAGATATACTTGTTCCACAGAACATTTACGATGACATGAAACTAATCCTAAAGAATATTTTTGGACGAACAAGCAATATTAGAGTGGGTTATACCAGGAAAATACTGGATTCGACGCCATTAGATTTTATTAGCTCGAAGATACGTGAAGTTGAAGATCTAAGCGATGAGGAAGCGATATCACTACTCCAAGATACCATAGAGTTAATAACAAGTCTCAGGGATAGTATAATAAAAATAAGGAAATTATACGGTATCGATGAAGCATGCAAGTACCTTCATCAACTAGAAAAAACAAATTTATCATTATTTAAGCTCATTAAAGATATAGTTAAAATAAAGTGTCATTGAAATACTCGATGATGAAAACTGGCTCCTGACTATAGATGAAGAACAGCCCACCAACTGATTAATTCTTGAATCTATCTTCACATGTTTTTGAAAAGTTATTTACGTAATACGTAATTCTTTATATAATTCAAGTATAATACATATGTGAGGTGTTAAACATGGAGATTATCACTATTCGCTTGCCAAGGTGGATGATACAGGCTATTGATGATCTTGTTGAAAAAGATCTCTATCCTAATAGATCAGAGTTCATTAGGGAAGCTATAAGAGCACACTTAAGGAGATACGCGGATTATTTAACTAAGGAGAAAGCGATCATAGTTGGAGAGCAAGAATAGAACTCTATCTAGTCATCATTCATGATTAGACCATTATTTTTTAAGTATTCTTTTATCTCATTTTTCTTTTCTAAAGGAAGCTCACTCAATATCGTTTTTAAGTGATTCATATTCGCTCCTCTTTCCTTTAAAGCTTGTATAATCATATCAACGTAATCTTTTTTATCCCTAAGAAAACTAAGAACAAGCTCTAGTTCAAGCGAAGTGATAGGTATCTCCGTCTTATTAAAGTATTTGTATTCACAGAAAGGTAGTACTTTTTTTGCAACGAATTTCTCTATGAAATCATTTTGCTTAAAGGTTAGATTAGCGAACACACGCACTTTAATTCCATAAATCATGTATGATGCTGAAAGATTATAGCACTTACCCTCACTACGAAAATCCATGTTCTCTAGAATTTTAAATCTCAGTTTTTTAATTTTCTCTTCAAACAGGTAAATAGCTCCTTCATCGATCAGAATCTCAATAATATTGGGTTTTATATCTAACCCATGAAAATACAGGGATATTTCACCCATTAAGACAACATTAGTTCCTAGCGAGTAAGCGATGTCCAGTATTTCAGCAAGTGTTTTCTGTATGCGTTTCATCAGTAATCACTGTCCACTCAAGAAGATATATAAAACCACTTCGCATACTTCTAGGTTAATAACTATGTAATGATTTAGATTTATCATATAAGCAATATATATAATATTGTTCGAATTACTTATCATCTGTTATGACTAGATGGCTGAGTTATTCAATAAATACAATTCCTTTTGAACTATTTCTCTCCACTCAACGAACCAGAATCTACCAAAAATTTTCTTCCCCGCGAGAATGAGAGGTAACCAGTAAATATCATCACCCCACATATTACTATAAGGTATTTTATCTATATTGAACCAGATAGGTCTTGCTTCATCAGTCTCTCTTGGTTCTCCATCAAAATCGCTTGCCACAAAAACATGCACATAACCATATAAATGATTATTATTCCAGAACTCAAGTAATCCCCTCCACTCAACATTCTTTGGCCTTACACCAATTTCCTCGATACACTCCCTGATAGCAGCTTCCTCCACTGTTTCACCTGCCTCCACTTTTCCTCCAACACCATTATATAGCCCCTTACCAAGCCCTCTTTTCTTGTAAATCAAGAGGATTTTACTTTCCTTAATTATGTACAGGAGCGTCTCCACGCTCACCATTCTTATCCCTGGACATGAATTCATTATAAGGTATAAATTGTATAATTTCAAATTCATTATTTTACTCTCATAAATTATTGCATGTGTGCGTGAATCGAGGCGCTATCGCATGAATGATATAGAGGAATTATTTAGAGTAGATCGTCTCGAGGAAAAACCAAAACACGAAGCCTCGTATACATCTTTCAGCATATCTCTCATAATTCTATCTCTAACTATATTAATTTATGTTCTCGCTACATTTCTATTCGATTCTATTTTGGAGGAATATTCCTTATATCATACTCTAAATAATTGGTACATCGTTTTTTCTATATTCATTGCATCTAAGTCATTCTTAGGTATTGGGTATATTCTTGTAGGGAATTTCTATGTAAGGTTAACTAGATATATAAAGTTGGCTAGAGCTAGCTTAACATCCTTTTTACTAACCTTATGGGGTATAATGCATCTATATGACTCAATAATACTCTTCTCTATTTGGCCTACACCTGAGGAACTACTTCAGATGCTGGAGGAAACAACTCAGTTAACTATTTATCTTAACGCACTCCTTACAATCAGTATATTCGTTGCTCTTTTTTACATTGGTTTAAACTTTACTAAGTTTGGTTTAATAGGATTCATCTCTAGAAAACTAGTCGCACCAGGCATCCTAATAATAACTGGATCTATGGTATATCTGCTGGTATCATTAATTAACTTATTTGACATCGAATCACTTTTATTCCTCGCAAATACATTGTTCTATACTGGAGAAATATTATTATTCCTCGGCTTCTTCATCTCAGGTTACATATTCTCTAAAGCTAAAAGAAATAAGCATTAGTCAAGAAAAGCAATATCACCTTGATATGGAGCGATTGCATCAAAACCATGCATCTCATAGATCTCTTCAGCAAATTTCTCTGCTGTATCGCTCTCACCATGAACAACAAAAATCTTCTCGGGATTCTCTAAGCTTGAAATTATTTGATGCAACTGTGTTCTTCCACTATGAGACGATAACTCAAAGAACTCAACCCTAGCTTTAACCTCTCTAACCTTACCGCCAAGGACAACTTTCTTTTCATCGAGAATCTTTCTCCCTACCGTTCCAGGCACTTGGAATGATACGAATATTATAGCTGCGTCCTCTTTATTATAGATCTGTCTCAGGTACCACTCAGACCAACCACCGCTGAACATTCCAGCTGGCGAGATAACAGCTCCTGGCCTCCTCAACATTTTTCTTCTTTGACTACGACTCTTCATCCACTTTATGTGCTTGGCACTATGCTTCAGCTCTAGGAAATCTCGTAGATATTCTGGATAGGATAGAAAGATTGAAGTCGCTGTTTGCGCCATTCCATCTAGCGCTGTTTTACCATCGAACCCGTAGTGCCATAGAATGCACATAACTTCCTGCGATCTACCGACCGCGAATGCTGGTATCAAAACAGTATAGCCATCCTCCACTAGTTCTTTAACAGTACTATAAAACCGTCTCTCCTCTTTTTCTCTATCTGGATGATCCTTATTCGCATATGTGCTCTCTATAATTACGTAGTCAGCATCTCTAACTATTTCTGCACCATTAATTAATCTGGTATCCGTTAAATTTATGTCACCAGTATACCAGATCTTTGTTCCGTTCACTTCTAGTTCAATAGATGCGCTTCCAGGTATATGACCCGCATTCCTTAAGGTAATTCTGATACCATCGAATAACTCTACTTGCTCATTATAATTCACTGGTAATGCGTGCTGCATCATTTTGTTAACTTCTACTTTAGAAAATGGTAGTTTGTTTCCACTAATCTTTATCATATCATTAATCAATAACTCTGATAACTCCAAGGTAAGTGGAGTAGCTATTAGTATCGGCCCTCTAGCCCCCTTATAAAGCAAGGGTATAGCACCGCTATGATCTATGTGAGCATGCGTTAATACTACTGCGTCCACTTCATATGGAGATACTGGAAGTGGAAAATCTGGTTTCTTGGATGGATAACTACCGTAATCTAAAAGTATCTTGTGTTTCCCTGTGTCCACAAGTATTCCAGATGCACCAATGCGTCTTACGCCGCCGAGGAATCTCATTCTTAGCATTTCTCTCACCCCCAATATTACATAGATGCAATATATATTACATATGCAAATTCAATTGAAATCTTTTATGATAAGGCTTATTTCATTCATTTAAGCGGATTAAATAACTGTTCCAATAAATATATAAAGGTATCTTTTTCATTATCTTCCTTGCATACTAGTTAGCTTAGTTGATATAGTGATATAGTGAAAAATATCCCAGGAGCAATTGAATTTAGCTCATCGATTTACAGCATCTCTCTTAACTATGAATCCTACTACTATTAATAATTAGTAACGATAATAGTAATAAAAAATCTTTTAATCTTGTTTTTAAACTACATTAATAGTATATTCATCATCCTATTTGGACTCTATGGGAATATCCTAATTGGTGAAAATTAATGAAAATTAGCAGCAGTTTCCTACTGAAGACAGGGGTTTCAGTGATCGGTGTACTAGCTTACAAATTGCTCCTATACGTTAATATATTATTTTCCTTGCTTATCTCAGTAATCCTAATTATCCAATTCTTGTACGGATTACATCTCTTAAACCATAATGAGTCCGAACAAACAGAAAAAATTGTCGATGATAAGACCCATGACGATGACCCTATTGATTACCCATCTATCTCGATTATTATCCCCGCATATAGGGAGGAAAACATCTTAGATAACGTTTTTAGTAAGGTAATAAAGTTAAGGTACGACAAAAATAAGATCCAATGGATATTCGCGTTAGAGCCGGATGATGAAGTAACTATAAATAAGATAAAAGAAGTATCCGAAGTTATAGAGGAGAGGAAAGGTTTACCAGTAAAGATAGCTTATAAGGATAGGATAATTCATATAGCTTATAATGAATCTGGAATTAAAACTAAACCTGCTGCTCTAAATGAAGCTCTAAAGATAGCGGTGGGAGAAATCATAGGCGTTTATGATGCTGAGGATATACCTCCAGAGGATCATGCTGAGATAGCTGCTAAGATATTTATGAACGATGAGAAAGTATCTATAGTGCAATTTAGTAGAATAGCCGCAGTCAATTATGGAACTTGGTTGGAACGCGGGCAGAAAGTAGAATTCGAAATTTACCGAGAGATCTATAAGAAGATGTCTAGGAAATGGGGCTTCGCTCCAGTACTTGGTTCCGGTTACTATATTAAGAGAAGTATCCTAGAACAGCTTGGGGGTTGGCATCCCCTACACCCAACAGAGGATATAGATTTGACATACCGTATCTTAAAGTTCGATAATAAGTATAAGATAATAATCGTAGATAAGCCAACAATAACTCAAGCAGTACCAACTTTAAAGCAATTCATAAAGCAGAGATTAAGATGGCTTAAAGGCGAGATTTTATCTATTCCTAAGACATTTAGTGGCGGAAAGAAAACATTAATTGTGGGGTTATTTACTTCTATTGCAGCATTAGCTGGAGTCATAGGAGCTTTATGGTTCTTCTTAAGCTTTTTGAGCAACATATTAATGTTCTTAACTGGTTATACGAAGGATCTTCCACTGATTGTTTCTATTCTAGCTAATGCTCCATTACTTCTGCTTCTAACAACATACTCGATAATTCTCTCTAAGATCATATCACGGCGAAAGAATTTAACGAAAAAGGAGATGGCATTCTTCTATGCAATGATCGCAATTGAGGCATTAATATCCATTATTGCTACTTTTGAAGCAGTTTTTGCACCAACTAAGTGGCATAGAACCACTCATGTCCCCATGATTATAAAGAACCTTGCTGAGCAGGGGCCTAGGGCGATTATATCGAATATTATCCCTAGGATATTTAACTCAAATATCACGATTCCACTCTATTAATCTAAGCGAACATTAAGTTAGTTTATTGCTGAGGACAATGTCTGCGATAAGTAGTACTTATAGTTATCTAATGAATATACTTAGATTCTTTTTCCCTAAGAGCTTTATAATATTCACTGTATACCTA
Source organism: Promethearchaeati archaeon (assembly GCA_026993975.1). Lineage (GTDB taxonomy): Archaea > Asgardarchaeota > Njordarchaeia > Njordarchaeales > Njordarchaeaceae > Njordarchaeum. The sequence continues at coordinate 13,021 of JALWRR010000080.1, forward strand.
ATGCTTCTTGTCTCAGTAATAATAATAATTATTTATCTCACTTTACAGACTTCCTATTACTTGATCTATAAATTCGGGAAAAATAATAGTTTAGATTACCCCCTAATCAGAGATAAGAGAGTCTCAGTTATAATACCTGTTAAATCAGAACCCATCGAGATTATTGAAAAAGCTGTTAGACGCGTACTGGAACAGAATTATCCCATGCATCTAATAGAGTTGATAATTGTTAGTGATGACTCAAAAGAAAAAGCTCATGTTCTTGAACGTGATCTAAGGAGAATTGTTTCTGGTTCTGGAATAAAGTTTATTTTCGTTAACAGATCGTTTCCCATCGGTGGGAAAGCTGGAGCATTAAATGAGGCATTAAAGCATGTTACAGGAGAATTTGTTTTTCTACTAGATGCTGATGCTGAAATTGAGAGAAATTATTTAGCGGGCATGATATCATTCATGGAACGTAATAATTATGCGGCAGCAGTATCTGATATTAATCCTAAAAATACTTACGAGAACGATCTATGTGAAACACAAGCCATATCATGGAATTTTCTGAAGAAGACATTATTTATAGGCAGGCAGAAAGCTGGCTTCTCTATTCCCTTCGTAGGAACTTGTAGCGCCATTAGAACCAATGTATTAAAGAGAATTGGTGGGTGGGATGAGAAAATTATAATTGATGATCTACCATTAACTATTAAGCTCCTTTCTAATGGTTATCGCATAGGATACGCATCTAACGTGAAAAGCTATATTGAAGTCCCTAAAACATATAAATCTTTTAAATCACAGCAAAAGAGATGGGCTTATGGAGGGTTAAAAACAGCTATTAATTATTTTAAAGACCTAGTTTCAGCTAAAATACCTGTGAGACTAAAGATAGATATGCTACTTTACTTAATTCAATATCAGATAACAATGATTAACTTATTGTTCATAGTAGCTGCGGTATCATCAATCATATTCTCAGTAGATTTACTCTTCCTGCCCCCCATCATATCCATAATATGGAATATAAGTCTGGTTGCATACGCGTTATGCTACCTAGATTCAATACGAGAAGAAAATTATAGTGCATTTAAAGCAATAATTAATTTAGGAAGAGGAAGCGCATTGCTCATATCTCTAATACCAACTTTCTTTTCAGCTTCATTTAAAGTATTTCTAGGAAAGAGTATTGAGTGGAAAGTAACCCCCAAAGGAAAACGAGCTTTTACTCATCGTGGGACAGCAGTGATTGAGAGCTTAATTGGTCAAATATTATTAATCGGCTTCTTTTATTCAATAATGCTTAGATTATATTTCGCAAGTATAGCTTTTCTAGTGTTCGGTATTCCCTTTATATATACGAGCCTAAAAACAATATTTATGAAATGGTAATATACTAACCAATAAATTTATACATGCACAATAATTCTGACATTTATAAATCCCATAACTTAACGAGGGTTTTCTCCTTGTCAATACCTATAGATGAGATTGACCGTAAGCTCCGCTTTGGTAATCCATCATCGAAATTACCAGCATATATTGTTTGGTTTATAACGTTTCTTTACTGGGGTATAGGTACATACTGGATTATTAAGAACCTGATGAATCCTTCTCCAATGCTAATAAGCTTCACAGCGCTTTTTTCAACGAATATATTACCGTTGATAACTAGTAACGCACCGCTAATAATTACGTATGTAACAATACTTGTATCCATAATCTTCATAGCATCATTCCTCCTACTGATCTTAATAAGAAAAACTGCAAAACTCATTCTATTATTAATGCTGGTTATCTCACTGATATTTGATGTTGTCATAGGTGTAGCGCTCTTATTCTTCGGTAATTTAGAGATAGCGGTGATTACATTATTCTTTGGTATTCTGCTAGGATTTATCATGCTTAAATACTGGGATAGAGTTAAATTTGTTGGTAGATTAATGGAGCTTAGTTCTTCAGTTATTTTACGCGAGAAGGGAACAATATCCTCAACACTTCTATCGATGATAATTAATTCCTATACTCTACTTACAATGAGCTTCACGAACCTACTAATCGCTGATTACGTGCTAAGCCTTACTGGAAACACTCAATATGGCTACTATGCTTGGATAATAATGGAGTTCTTTGGGTTATGGTCATTAACATTCGTCGCAACATTCTTCAACGCGATTATAGTAGGGATCACTCATGATTGGTATAGATCACCGAACATGGATGTTGCTTCGTTTAGCAGAGGTTTAAGGAGAGCGAGTAAAGTACAAGGAGGAATAGCGATATATGCTTTTATTGTATCTGTTCTAAAGATCTTGGTTGAGATAGCGAAATCTCAAGCTAAGTCTCAAGAAGAGCGAGGTGGTGCTGGAGCTATACTTGCAGCCCTAGCTATGTTGCTTTCACGGATACTAGATATAGCTTTGGAGCTATTCAAATTCTTTACATTCTTCATTGTTCCAGCGATGGTTATACGGGAGACTAATTTTAAGGATGGATTCAAGGAATCCTTGCATAAGTTAAGGGATTTATTCATAGAGGTTATTGTTTCAGAAATCGGTTTTGGAAAGGTAGCAGCATTCTTCGCATTCATGTACCTAATCCTACTTGGTGGATTCGGATACGTAATTGGTTCATACGTGCTCACACCAATATTCCTGATTCAATATAATGTACCAGCAACCACTGTAGGAACCCTCTCCGCTGCCATATTCATTCTAGCTGGCTTAATACCAGCTTCAGTCATATTCAGCACTCTATCAGTTGTCTTTAACACACTTCTCTATGAGTATGGTATAGATATAGAGTTCGCTAGGAAGAGAGAATCACTGCCTAGAAATATGCCTAAAGATGTTGAGAGGGAATTTTTGCACATATTAGAAAAGAGGGGGATCTCGATACCTATATCCCCCTAAAAACGTTTTACATACCTATTAATTGAAGACCGCTAAATCTCATGTACGGTATCAGATAATTCTCGTACTTGTATTGCTTTTTACCTATTCCACTAATGTTCCTTAATGCCTCATACATGTTACCAGTTAATAAAGCGTGCTTGATTCCTATTGTTAATGATCCATCCTCTATTAAAACAGCGTTCCTCACTTCTAATCCAAAGTTACCAGTTATTGGATCTGCTTGTGGATAGGCGAACTTATATATGAGAACTCCTCGATCTATCTCGGAGATAAGAGAATCTAGATCTTTTTCTCCAGGCTCAATAATAATGTTTGATGAGCTACATGAAGTTATTCTAGTATGCGCATCCTCCACCGATGTAATACCCCTCCTAAATCCATTCCCCGTTGATTCAACGCCACTTATATTCGCGTTATATGAATCAAACAAGTAATTCTTTAGCACTCCTCTTTCAATTATGTATTTCCTGGTAGTGGGAACTCCTTCATCATCTGCAAGAGCGCTTCTCAATCCACCATTAAGTCTACCATCATCTATTATCGTTAGTGATTGTGAAGCTACCTTCTGGTCTAATTTACCTATCCATGGACTCATTCTCCTGTTAACGTATTCACCACTTGTAGCTATAGTTACAACCCTCATTAATCCAGCTAGTTCCTGTGGGTGAATTACTACCTCTAACTCCTCTTTTCTCTTAAATGCTTCGCTTCTGCAGGATAATTCAGTTTTCTCTCCAAGCTCTCTTCCAGCCTCACGAAAATCAATATCATTTATTGATGTACTGAACCTCTTTATAACTCCTTCTCCTCTATCTTTCTTCGCGGTTGCGTGAAGATAAATTGTGGTTCCTTTATGAGAGAAATTGACTCCCAGCGAATTCATTACTACGAGATTAAATTCATTTATCCTTAGAACGCCATTCATTACTTTAACATCATTCTGCTCAGCTTCATTAATTAACTCTCTTATTCTGCTTGTTATTTCCTCGTCCTCTATATATACTGATTCAGCATCGTATACATTCTCTATGCTACCACTAACTGGTTTTGGTTCTGGAAGGGACTTGAATTTTGGGTCCTTTGGGCTCACTTTAGCAATATTTAAGCTGTTCTTAAGCACTCTCTCTATATCATTTTCATTCCTTATAGTGCTGCTGAAGTAACCGATTTGATTAGAGATAACTGTTTTTACTCCTAGGCCGATCCAAGAATTATTGGTTATTATCTCTACCACTCCATTATCAATATATGCGTTCCTCATTCTTCCATTTATGCAAAAAACTTCCGTCTGATCAGCTTTAGACTTACTTAGAGCTCGCTCACATATTTCATGAATCTCAATCATTTTTTATCCACCTCCAACCAGCATTTTAGCTCTCATAAATGGACCTCCCGTTGAAACTGGAACAAAATCCTCTTCTCCCTTACCACAGAATCCACCATGAAGCTCAAACTCCTTGCTAACAGCATCAACAGTTTTAAGTATCTCCAGCGCTTTTCCACTCAGAGTGAAGCTCCTAACAAGCTCTGTTAACTCCCCATCCCTAATTATATATCCTAAGAGTACATCTGTCTGAAATCCTCCCCCCACGGGATCCTCCATCCCCCCAAGCGATTTAAGAGCAAGCAATCCATCCTTAGTATCCTCAATTATCTCATCGAACTTCCAGTCCCCCGGCTCAAAAAATGTATTTGTCATTCTAACAAAAACTCTTCTATTAAAATCTTGAGCTCTCCCATTACCAGTAGGTTCAGCGTTCATTATTGATGCTGTCTCTAAACTATGCATGTATCCTCGATATATACCATTTTGAATGATGATTGTTCTAGATGATGGTACTCCCTCACTATCGAATGGTATTGAACCATGAGCACCAGGAACCGTTCCATCATCAACCATCGTAACTAAGTCAGTTCCGACTCTTTGACCAACCATATCAGTGAGAAAACTTCTCCTCTTTATTACCTCGTCCGCTTCAGATGCGTGTCCCATTACTTCATGGGCTAGTACACCAGCTACGGATGGATCAGCAACAACTGTAATTTCTCCTGTTGGAGGCCTCTTTGCTTGAAGCAAGTTAACTGCCTCATTAACCACTTTCTTAGCTTCGTTTTCAATATCTATCTTCTTAACCAATTCGAATCCAGCTGTTCCATCCTTAACGAAGTATGATCTCTGCATCTTCCCAGCATCAGCTGTTATTACAAATGAGCTTAGTCTGGTTCTGATTTCATCCCAAACGAGAAGGGATCCTATAGAGTTAGCTAGCTCATAGTGATCTATGCTTTCTGAATACCTAGAGATCGTGTTTACTACTCGCTTATCAAGGCTTCTCTCGGTTTTATTTATTGTGAAGAGAACATCTAGCTTATCGTCTATCGGTATATCCCATGGATGATGAGTTATTCTGGGTTTAGCTTCCTCTGTACTAACAATCACAGTGAATTCTTTTTTACTAATTTTATTTCCCGATAACTTCTTCGCCATCTTATATGCTTTATCAGCAGCTTCCTTTACATCATTCCAATCCATAGATGTTGTAGATGCATAACCCCAGCTACCATTCATAAAGACTCTTATTGATATCCCAGTATGCTTTGTGCTTGAGATGGATCTTATTTCATCATTCATAACAGTTATGGATAGAGAATTCTTATCTTCATAACGCGCGTCACAAAAATCGATATCTCGACGAGACAAGTACTCAACAATTTCGCTGACACTAATCATTCTAAAAAGCCTCGAATAAGAGAAATCAATTAAAACGAGAAGAATTTATCTCTTTTTTAAATCTATTATATAAATCCTCAAATGCTTAAAACAGAAATATGGATCTCTAGAGATTTACACATATTTATATTTATTAATTTTCGCAAAGCCCGTTGCAAAATATTTCTCTATGAGGATAAAGCACTCGATAAACCAGCTGTAGAGATCAATCTCTGGTAATTACTGGATATATTTAATTTTAGCAAATCCTTCGTGAATCCACTTTTCAACAAGCTCTCTATACCC